>NZ_JBDSQY010000367.1:0-8592 GCF_039929585.1 Capsulimonas sp. | reverse complement strand
ATTGCCAA
This sequence comes from Capsulimonas sp., assembly GCF_039929585.1. Classification (NCBI taxonomy): domain Bacteria; kingdom Bacillati; phylum Armatimonadota; class Armatimonadia; order Capsulimonadales; family Capsulimonadaceae; genus Capsulimonas; species Capsulimonas sp. The sequence goes on along the minus strand of NZ_JBDSQY010000367.1, from coordinate 8,584 downwards.
CATCGAATAATGCCGGCTGGGAGGAACGCTTGCCAATCATAAGAAGAGATTCGACAAGGACAAAATTTATCCTTGTCAAATCCCCAAAGATATCGAAGACTTTTCGGCACCGCTTCTAGTCGCGATTTTAATCGCCAGACACGCTCTGCGTAACATCAGTTAAGATGTTGAATGAGACGTCGCCACTGGACGCTTATTCGCGAATCTCCAAGACACTTCTCCCCATCGGGTACAATAGGGTGTTTAAATTGTCAACAAGGGAACGTGTATGAGCAACATCTTGCAGTCTCTCCCGATCGGCGAGAACGTCGGGATCGCATTTTCGGGGGGCCTGGACACCAGCGCCGCCATCTATTGGATGCGCCAGAAGGGCGCGATCCCCTACTGCTACACCGCGCACCTCGGCCAGCCGGATGAGACGGATTACGACAGCATTCCCCGCCGCGCATTGGAGTACGGCGCGGAGAAGGCGCGATTGATCGATTGCCGGCCGCAATTGGTCCGTGAGGGCCTTGCGGCCCTGCAATGCGGCGCGTTCCATATCACCACCGCCGGCGTCGCGTACTTCAACACGACGCCGATCGGCCGCGCGGTCACCGGCACCATGCTGGTCGGCGCGATGAAGGAAGACGGCGTCGATATCTGGGGCGACGGCAGCACCTACAAAGGCAACGACATCGAGCGCTTTTACCGTTACGGCCTGATGGTGAACCCCGAGCTGCGTATCTACAAGCCCTGGCTGGATCAGCAGTTCATCGATGAGCTGGGCGGCCGCAAGGAGATGTCCGAGCTACTGGAGAAGGCCGGCCTTGAGTTCCACATGAGCAAGGAGAAGGCCTACTCCACCGACTCCAACATCTGGGGCGCGACCCACGAGGCCAAGGACTTAGAATTCCTGAAGAACGGCCTGCGGATCGTCGAACCGATCATGGGCGTCGCACACTGGCGCAAGGACGTCGATATCCAGCCCGAAGAAGTCACGGTCACGTTCGAAGAGGGCCTGCCCGTAGCGATCAACGGCAAGACCTTCGACAGTCCCGTGGACTTAGTGCTGGAAGCGAATGCTATCGGCGGCCGCCACGGCCTGGGCATGTCCGACCAGATCGAAAATCGGATCATCGAAGCCAAAAGCCGAGGCATCTACGAAGCGCCCGCCATGGCTCTGTTCCATATCGCCTACGAGCGCCTGATCACCGGCATCCACAACGAAGGCACCATCGAGCAGTACCGCGACATGGGCCGCCGCCTCGGACGTCTCCTCTACGAAGGCCGCTGGTTCGATCCTCAGTCCATGATGCTGCGCGAAACCCTCCAGCGCTGGGTGGCGAAACCCATCACCGGCGAAGTCACCGTCGAGCTGCGCTGCGGCAACGACTACACGATCCTGAACACCGAAAGCCCGAACCTCACCTACGCCCCCGAGCGGCTGACTATGGAGAAGTTCGACGGCTCCTTCACCCCGCAGGACCGCATCGGCCAGCTCACCATGCGCAACCTCGACATCACCGACAGCCGCGCCAAGCTGTTCGTCTACGCCAAGGCCGGTCTGATCAATACCCAGGCCATGGAAGGTCTGCGACTGCTCGACGCGCCCAAGGCGGACGACGCCGAGTAATCGTCTCAACGCACAAAAGGGCCGCGCGATGATCGCGCGGCCCTTTTTTCATTGGAGCGTCATTTTTTCGGCGCAGCAATCTCGGAGGAATGAGAGGCGTGGAGATTTTTTTTCTTTCCAGACGCCCCATTGATTCGGAGATTTTTGAAGCCCGACTGGTGAACGTCGTCCAGCACGATCGTCGTTCTATAATCTGGCTGCGCGCACGACAATGAAAGACCTGAGAATTGAATTCCTTGGGCGTGGCGTAGATAGACTCCCCAGGCAGGCAATTCGCCGAACATGGAGAATTCCGGGTAATTGCTGGGATTTTCGGGGATCGCGCTCAGGTTGTCCAGAGTGATCTTCGCCGCCGCCGAATCCCCTCCCCCAGGCGCCTTCACAACGATATTATCAAGTTTGACGTTGGAAACGATGATGTCGGGCAGCCCTGCGACGATCACGACCGGCGCGACTGTGCGCGGCACATCTTTACCGCCGATTTCCACGGAAACGTTTTTGATTCGTACGTTTTCTAAGCGCCCTTTTCTAGCGCCCAGCCGCGCGCCGGCGCGCAGAAAAATCGCATTACCGACATTCACGGCTTGCAGTCCATCGACCTCCACATCTTCCAGGTATCCCCCGTCCACTGTTTCCAGGGCAATCGCCCCGCGATAGGTGTTATAAACCCTATTTTGCAGCACATGCACGTCGTTGAAGCCCCCGAACGATGCGGTGCCGAATTTGATCCCGCTCGCGTCGGAGGTGACGGAGTTGTTTCGGATCCAGATATGCTGGCAGCGCGCCTGCGGGTCTATCGATTTCAAACAGATACCGTCATCGGAACAATCGAAAGATGAGTTGCTGACTTTAAAATCGTCACAATCCACGATATCAACGCCGTCGTTATTCCAAAACGCCCTGCTGATCACGCGGATATGATCCAGGTCCACATGCCGGCACTGGTTATACATCTGCACCCAGCAGGAGGAATCCTTTAAGGTAACCTCCTTGAGCGTCACACGATCGCACGAATACAAGTTGATCAGCATTGGGCGGTGATCTTCGGAAGGACGCCCTCGCAAGGGATCGTTGATAAATCCTTTGCGTGCGTAATCCGTAACATTCTCAGCAAGAGCCGCCCCCTGGCCATCCACCGTTCCTGGCCCTGTGATCCCAATATCATGCAGCCCTTTTCCAAATATGAGAGACGTCGAAGTCGTTTTGTTGTAATCAAACGGAACATCTTCGTGATCGTAATCAAACGGGTTCGTGGACCCCAGCAGGACAGCGCCCTCTTCCAGCTGCAGAGTAACATCCGACTTCAGATGGATTGTCCCCGTGAGATATCGGCCTGAAGAAAACACCAGCCTCCCGCCTCCGTTTTGACTAATATAATCGATGGCGAACTGAATGGAGCGAGTATTGAGCGTGGCTCCGCCCGCCGATACGCCAAACTGCGAAGCCGCAAAATCTTTCGCGGAGCAGGCGGACAAACTGGCTGCGAAGAGAGAGGACGCCAGCAATGCCCGAAGAAGCTTGATTTTCATAATGGATTCATCTCTTGATGGGAACGTTTGGCGGGCCGGCCATTGGCCGCTGCTTTCCAAGGCATGACCATTGTAAAGAAAATCGATCTGTCCGTCAAGAACAACCATCGCGAACAAAAGCCATAATAAACAGTGAACGACTTTGCCCAGGAGACAATTCATGCTGATTGCCAAATTCACTGTTGCGGCGGCGTGCGCCATGCTGGTTCTGGCGGGAGCGTCTGGCGTTCAGGCGCGTGAACGGCGCAAGCCCGCGTTCGATCCGAAAACAATTCCCGCCGAATGGGTGCGTATCCCGACCAAGGGACAAACCTTTACCTTCGGACAGCAGTTCGAAGGCAAGCGCTGGACTTACACCTTTCCCGCCCATTCGGTGACATTTACCTACGACCTGATCATGTCCGCCACACAGGTGACACAGGACGAATATCTCAAAACCACGGGCGCTAACCCCACGCTGCATCCGGGCGACTTAAAACGCCCCATTGACAATGTCTCCTGGTATGACGCCGTGGTGTACTGCAACACGCTCAGCAAGAGGGACGGCCTGGACCCAGTCTATTCTTACAAATCGGTGACAGGAACTGCGGCGGCGGGAATCACGGCGCTGGAAGATTTCCATTCCGATATCAAGAAGAATGGATACCGCCTGCTGACCTCGGCGGAATATGAGTATGTCGTCCGCGCCGGAACCAAGACGACCTGGTTCTTTGGCGGCGACGACGCGGACCAGGATCAGGCGAAAGACTACGCCTGGTGCGATCGAAATGCAGCGGGAGAAACGCATCCGGTCGGTCTGCTGAAGCCGAACGCGTACGGCGTCCACGATATCAACGGCAATCTCTGGATGTGGTGCGATGACTGGTATGACGAAGGCCCGTATCCCGGCGACGCCCAGACAGATCCCACCGGCCCAGCGACGGGAACACAAAAGATCGCCCGGGGCGGCGCATTCAAGAACGATGTGTACCATGAGCGCTCCGCTTATCACTGGCAGTGGCGCCCCTCCGACCACAACTACGAAGTCGGCTTTCGCATCGCACGTACGGCTCCCTCAGTACGCTGATGCGATCGAGTTACTTGCTTGCGGTAAATATCGAAGAATTCATGGAACAGCAGCTCCAATCAGGACGTCAGTATAAAGAAGTAGTAAAACATCAACCCGGCCTAATATTTGTTGTCATCAGGCCGCTTCTTTACGGAAAGAATGGAAACGAAAATGGAGATGGAGAAACCCATCAATCTCAAGTCGACTGGAAAGCGACTTTTTCGACGCGGGGCCGGCGCCGTCGCCACGGCCGCGCTGCTTATGACGAGCCTAACCGCATTCGCCGATCCCCCGGTGAACATGGCGCCGCCCATTGGGCAGGATTACTCCTCCAGCGACTACGACACCGGCTATGGAAACACGAGCCAGGATTCCGTGTTCAACTGGCGTGAAGTACCCGAAGATCAGCAGGCGCCCATCCGGCGCGCGATCTTCGACCGTGGCGGTTATCAGCTTTATGACAACGCCGGCGAAACGATCGTCGTCCCGTTCACGAACAACAACCTCTACGCGATGAAGTTCGCTGTGTCGCCCACCAAAGAGATGTTCTTCGTGAATGACGGCGACGCCCCAATTCTATACGTCCCCCGAAACGGCTATCTGGAGAACGCGACCGTACCAGGTTCGCGCTGGTATCCGTTCACGACGAAGTTCCACCCCACGACGCCGGTGTTCTTCGGGATCGCGCCAAGCTGGGACGAATATATCGGCATGGGCTGGTATCACGGCATGAATTACTGGGGCGGATACTACTGCAACGAACCGTACTACCGAAACAGCCTTATCATCGCGGTTCCCGGACTGTTCATCGAGATCGGCGGCCGGCCTTACTACGGCTGGAACCACTATCACGATTACTATGATCGTCACCCGGCGCCCTACCGGCCAACGTATTATCACCACGATGTCTATCGATGGGCCGAAAGACCACGTGACGACCGCCGCGACTTCCGCGGCAGCAGCCGGCGAGTGACCGACCCGGTCGGCCGGACCTACGGCGGCAACCATACGAACCGGGGCGACCGGACCTCGAACAACGGCGGCTACCGTGGAGACAGATCCGGGAATAATGGAGAAAATCGCGGCGACCGCAACGTCAGCAATGGCGGCCGCGTGTTCCAGGGCGGACGGCCCGGCAGCGGTTCCTGGACAAACGGCGGCTCCCGCACGACCGACAACGGACGTCCAGTCAACGGCGATCGGACATCCACCGACGGGCGAACCTCCACGGGTGGCCGCACCTTCGGCGGTGGGCGTACGTTTGAAGGCGGCCGACCGACCACGAACGGCCGACCTCCCACCACTGGGGGCTCATCCACCGGCGACGGACGAACCTCCACGGGTGACCGAACCTTCGGGGGCGGGCGAACCATCACACCTGGCGGCGGCGCGTACAACAGCGTTCCCACCTCCAACAGCGGCGGAACCGTTGACAGCGGACGCGGCGCCAGTGGCGGCCGGACATTTGGCGGCGGACGCTCATCGGGTGGAGATCGAACCTTCAATAGCGACCCGCCTACAATTCGCAGCGGTGGATCTCAAGAATCGAGCCCGGCTCCCCGGGAAACCCCAACTCCGGCGGCGCCAACCGACAGCGGCGGCCGCGAAACCCGCCCCTCGGGCGGCGGTGATCGCAGTTCCGGCGGCGGAGGCGGGAATTCCGGCGGTCGAGGAAGCTACTCTGGCGGCGACAATCGCAGTTCCGGCGGAAACGATCGCCCAGCATCCAGTGACCGAAGTTCCGGTGGCGGCGAACGTGCTTCGGGCGGGGGCGAGCGCTCCTCGGGCGGCGGGGATCGCGGCAGCTTCGGCAACGGGGGAGGCCGCGGATTCGGCGGCGGTGGTCGCGGCCGGTAATTCAACTTCTTTCAAAATAGGCCTTAGGATCACGCGATCCTAAGGCCTAATTTTGTTTGTCAAGGGTTTATGCGAAAATATTCGCACTACTTCAAGGAGCCGCACTGATGTCTATATTCTTATTGTTGATTGCTGATGCATCCCTGAAAGCATCGGTGCTGATTGGATTGGCTATGGTCGCGACGCGGTTCGCCCGCCGCACCTCCGCCGCCACACGGCATCTCTTTTGGACACTGGCGCTCATCGGTTCTCTGCTGCTTCCATTGCTGTCATTCACTCTTCCGCATTGGAATACTGTTGTTCCCTCCATTTCATCCCCACGCCTCCAGGAATCGCCCTCTGTCCCCAACACCTTACATTCCGTGGCGCCCGCTCCCGTAAACGCCGCGCCGAGCACTCAGGCGCCGACAGCTTTTGGAAACGGCATCCCGGATTCTGTCTCAGTTCCCTCAGCATCGCCCCCAATGGAGCGTTCAGAAGCTGGGTTGGATTGGTCAGCGATCATCCTGGTAGTCTGGACCATCGGCTGCCTCGCCATCCTGGCTATGCTGCTCCGAAGCTTGGATGCCGTTGCAAAAATTGAGTGTGTTAGTGGAGCCATCTCAGGGAACGCGCTTGAGCAAGCCGCTTCTGAAGCCTTCCGGGTGATATCTCCGCGCCAAACCGTCCAATTCCGGATTGCGGCTCCCTCAAGTGATGTGGCGGTCCCAATCACATGGGGCGGTCTGCGGCCGACGGTGCTGCTACCGGCAAACGCCGTGCATTGGCCGCCGAGCCGTGCTTCCGCCGCCCTGCTTCATGAACTAGCCCATGTGCGCCGGCAGGACTGGCTGCTGCTCATCGCCGCTCGTATTGTCTGCGCGATTTTCTGGTTTCACCCGCTCGTTTGGTTTGCAGCGGCAAAAATGCGTGAGGAGAGTGAAACTGCCTGTGACGACCTCGTAGTCCTGGGAGGGATGCCGGCCACGGAATACGCACGCCAATTGCTGGATGTCGCGCTTGCGGCGCGTAAAAACCAGAGCGCGCGCCTTGGCGCGGTTGCCATGGCGCAGAAACCGAATGTCGAGACGCGCCTGCGCTCAATCCTAGCGTCCGGGCGAACTCGCCGTCCGCTTCAGCGATACTGGGTCGCCTCCATCGTCACCTCCATTCTTGCGTTCACGACCCTTATGGCGGCGCTTCACGTCTCGGCGTTTACGAACGCCGATCTCAAACGTGAGCAGTTACAAGTGGTTCAATCTTTGCCGGGAGGCGGAAAAATTTATATGCTCGCCGTTTCCTACGCTCCCAGCAAATATGGATACACATCATGGATATCAGCGAAAAAGCCGTTCGATCGGAGAACGAATTTGCCGGATTTCAAATGGGAGCCTACATCGACCGGCGCCGAGCAGGTGCGGCAATTTATGTTCCTTCCCGTGGGACTTGGCGACGATACAAGCATTACTATCGATGTTCCAGAAGCAAGCGCGCAGCACTACTGGCTTGGCGGATACGATGGTGGCCCCACCTATCCCGGGGTCTCCGCAATCTTCCGCCCTGGCGTGCAAACCGCGACCCTCCGTGTCGGCGTCGCACGCCGAGCATTGAAGACGGTAGCATCTGTTTCATCCAGCCTTCTGGGGACGTCGACGACGGCTTTCGGGCGGCAAAGGATCACGATCTCTCGCTTAACTCCCAGCGCTGGTGGTGACAGAGACAGTTACGTTATTCGAGACAACATTCTCGATCAGGACACACGCATCCTCATCTTGGACGGTGCGGGTAAAGAAATGCCCTTGGGTATCACCGAGGAACACAAATCCCCCTCGGAGCGCGAGCGCCGGTACACTTTCTTTCCCTCATATCAGCCGAAGGTCAAGCGAATACTCTTTCAGGTCCGTTCATACGAATGGGCGGAGTTCCGAGATGTGCCTCTCCAGGCGCCGTCGGACGCCCAGCGACAGGCGTACACCCATGCTCCTCCGGCGACGATTTCCAAGGCGGCCGCCACCCATATCGCGCTCGGACTCCGCCGGATTCGCAGTACGGATAAATACCCGGCGCTCGCGGAATTTCGTAAGGCCATTGAACTAGATCCGTTCAATCAGGAAGCTCAGTCATACTTGACATGGGCGTTAAACGACATACAAATAAGCGTTTTCACCCACAATCGTAATATTGATTTCTTCCCTCCTCCCAGTCCAGCAGTCGCCGACGCCATTAAGGATTTGCAAAATGCGCCATAATGGCGCGCGCCTGATTCACTTTCGAAGCAAGCGGCAATTGCGCACAGGGTGATTGCCGCTGTCCTCGGAGACAAAAAGATAGTCGTAAATTATCAGCGACCGTCCGCTATAATAATAACTATGTCCATCAAACGTAGTACGACACATCTGTCCCCAACGGCTCTTATGAAAGCGGTGGGTTTATAATGGTCCTATAAATTAGGACAGCAAATCGGGCACAATTAAGGTGGATACACCACCATGCCCAACACCCGAAAACACTATTCCGCCACCTTCAAAGCGCAGGTCGTTTTGGAGGCGCTCAAAG
>NZ_JBDSQY010000366.1:0-15396 GCF_039929585.1 Capsulimonas sp. | reverse complement strand
TCCGCTAAGAGCAAGGGCGTGGCTGCTAAGAAGCATGTCGAGCATGGTCCCGTCATGACGCTGGACGAGTTTCTGGTCAATCTGGCCGACAACTCGGGCGACCACTTCTTGAAAGTTACCGTCGGCGTCGAGATCAACAAGGAAAAGGGCGTAAGCGAAGAAGCCATGAAAGAGAAAGTGGCGCTGATCCGCGACGCCATCGTCACCTCGCTTTCCAGCGAGACGCGGGAGGATGTCGCGACGCCCAAGGGGCGCGATCTTCTCAAGCTAGAGATGAAGAAGCGTATCAACGAACAGCTCGGAGACGACCTTATCAAAGGCGTGTACTTCACGAATTTTGTCACTCAGTAATGCTTTTCCACCCTACGGCCCTCCGCGCAAAGTGCGCGGGGGGCCGTTTCTCTGTACGCCCTCTAGAAAACCTGTGGAAGATTACCTGGGGAATGTGGAATAAAAACCTCGAACCGAGCTTTTATACATCCGGCGTGGCGACCGTTCCGCGCAAAACCCGGTAGTTTTTACAGGAAGGCCCTAACGACATTGGCGGAAGTACTTTCTCAAAATGAAATCGAAGCTCTTCTCTCCGCGATGACCACCGTGGAGGATGACGAAGAGGTCAATCCCGTGATCGAAGAGCGAATGGCGCGCTCAAACGGGCCAAGCGCTCCGCAGACGCGCTCCACCGAAGGCAAGGTGCTGCTGCCCCTGCGCAAGCGCCGCCGCGCCGCCGCAGGAATGGCGATGCAGGATTCGCTTCTGCGCTTCGGAGGCGGTCCTCTTTCCTATGAGCCTTACGACTTCCGGCGTCCCGACAAACTTTCCAAGGAACACCTGCGCAGCCTGCAATTGCTGCATGAATCGTTTGCGAATTACTTTTCGTCCTCCCTGGCGACTTATTTGCGGGCGCAGGTCCAGCTGGAAGTCGTCTCGGTCGAGCAAGTCCCATACGACGAATATATGCGATCGATCTCGGCCTCGCTGCTTTACATCCTGAATGTTACGCCGCTCTCAGGGCAGGCGATCTTCGAGATGGACTACGGCATCCTGTTTTCGATGATCGATCGCCTCCTCGGCGGAACCGGCGCCGCCGGCAAGATCCTCCGTGACCTGACGGATATCGAAAAGATGCTGGCTGAGAATATCGTCCATTACGCGCTTAACGATCTCCGGAATTCCTGGGAGGGGATCAACCCGCTGCAATTCGATGTGGCGTCCGTGGAGTCCAGCTCCCAGTTCGTCCAGATCGTGCCCGGCAACGACACCGTCGTCCTGATCCTGATGGAAATACGCATGGGCGATTACCAGGGCGCCATCAGCATCTGCCTTCCTTACCTCCTCATCAAGCCGATCCTGGGCAAACTGAGCGCGCAGCGCTGGTTTATCAGCGCGAACAAGAAGAAAGAGCCGATGTACGGCGCGCAGCTGGCGCAGCGGCTGAACAGCACGCGCGTGCCCTGCATTGCCCGACTCGGCACGGCGAGCCTGACGATGGGCGCGCTGAACGATTTGAAGGTTGGCTCGGTGATTCCCATCAAGATGCCTCTCAATGAGGACGGTTCGCAGCGGGAGGGGCACATTGCTACCGTCGATCTGGTGGTTGGTAACCGGACGAAGTTTCGCGGCCGGACCGGGCTGCGCGGCCGCAATCTGGCTGTGCAGATCGATGAGATCGTCACTCCGGAAGCGGAGCTGATCTCAAATAAAGAAGCGAACTGACAAACTTTACGAAAACGACTTGAAGAAAAGCGGGACGAAACCGCAAGGAGAACGTGACGATGGCTCAAACGCCGGATGATTTGAATGAAGATTCGCTCAAGGAGCCGGAAGATTCTTCTGCGGGGCTGACGCAGGACGCGCTGGATGCGCTGTTCGCCAGCACGAACATGGACGAAGTGTCTGGTGGACAGGATTGGACCGAAGACGCGTCGGAAGAGGAATCGGACGGCGGAGACGGCTCCGGCTTTACCGACGCCGGTTTCAACTCCAACGCCGCGCTGTCCGACTCGGATGTCGCGGATCTGTTCGCCAGCATGAGTGCGGCCAATCCTTCGCCCGCCGCCGCTCCGCCCCCAAGCGTGCGCCCGGCGACGATCGATCTGCCTTCGTTCGATAACGGCGGCGGACACGGCGCGGTCTCGGGTGGTGGGGATGGTTATCAGCGCGTGCGTGATATTCCTCTGGATGTCACTGTGGAGCTTGGTCGCACACAGCTGCTGATCCGCGATATTCTGGACCTGAGCACCGGATCGATCATCGAACTCGACAAGATCGCCGGCGAACCCGTTGAGCTTTACGCCAACGGTCTGCTCGTGGCGCGCGGTGAAGTCATCGTCATCGACGACAACTTCGGTGTGCGGGTTACGGAAATCATCACCGCGGCGGCGCGGGGCGCGGCGAAGGAGCAGGATATTCTTGCAGCGTAAGCGTTTCCTCTCAACAATCGCACTGGCCGCCCTGCTGGCTTTCGCTTCGTTTTCCGGCGCCTGGGCGAAACCCGATGCGCCGAAGAAAGCCGCGCCGATTCACGCTCCCGCGCCTGCGGCGGCTGCTCCGCCGCCTGCCGTGGGCGTCGATCCGAAGGCGATTCCTGATTACGGCGGTCGTGACAGCTCCCCGGCCTCATCGTTTGAAGGGGCGGCCGGCGCGGACGCGCCGAGCCCCTTGGGGCAGGCATGGCGCGCCTTTGAGGCGCTCGTCATCGTGCTGGCGCTTGTGTTTGGCGGCCTGTATCTGCTCAAGCGTTACGGGATTTTGGAAGGCGGCGCGGCAGGCAAGGGCGGTCCCGCTACGGCCGCTCTGCGGCGCATGGCGCGGCAGCGATTGGCGGCCGGCGCCGGCGCGGCTCCTGTGACGATCGAGGGGGACGGCGGCATTCAGGTGCTCGGCGTGCAGCCCCTCCCTGGCAGCCCAGGCGCATGCGTTCATCTGCTTTCCGTTGCCGGTCGCACCATTCTTGTGGGAGCGACGGCGCAATCCGTCACGCTGATCAGCGAATGGGAAGAGCCCGACGCCGCCGAGGATGCGGATGTGACGCCCCGAGAGTTCAGTGATTATCTCGTGCGTCAGGGAGGGCCGCCCCCGGCGCCGATCGAGCAAGATATCGTGGAAACAAGTGTCTCCGAATCGAACCAGCGTCTGCGAGAGATGCTGTCGCGGGTCCGCGACGAAGAGCTGGAAACCTCCGCGGGGAAAAGTGAATCATGAAATTCTCTCGTATTCCCACCGGCGCCTGGGCGATTGCTCTCTCATGCGCCGCCATGCTGGTCTGCGCGCATTCCGGATACGCTCAAGGAGGCGCCGGGACGATCAGTATCCCGACAATCCCCGGCGCCGCCCCGGCGAAGAACCCGCAGCAAGTCGCCAACACGCTTCAGATCCTGATGCTGATGACGGTGCTGACCATCGCGCCGTCGCTGCTGATCATGACCACGGCGTTCACTCGGATCGTGATCGTGCTCTCGTTTCTGCGCTCCGCGCTGGGAACGCAGAACATTCCGCCCAATCAGGTAATGCTGGGCCTGGCCCTGTTTCTGACGTTCTTCGTGATGGGGCCGACTTTCAAGCAGGTCAACCAGGATGCGCTGCAGCCCTATTTGAGCAAGAAGCTCGACTTTGCAACCGCACTGGACCGAGGAGTGATTCCTGTTCGTCGTTTTATGGTCAAGCAGACCTACAAAGACGACATTCGTCTCTTTCTTTCGATGAGCAAGACACCGCCGCCGGTTATCAAGAACCCGGCGCACCCGGAAGACAGCCTGCCAATGACGGTCGCCATTCCGGCGTTTGTGATCTCGGAGCTGAAGACAGGGTTTATCTTTGGCTTCATCATCTACATCCCATTTATCGTCATTGACCTCGTCGTCTCGACGCTGCTGATGAGTATGGGCATGATGATGCTGCCGCCGACGGTCATCTCACTGCCCGCCAAGGTCCTTGTCTTTATCCTCGCCGACGGATGGCACGCCATCGCCGGGTCGCTGGCGGCAAGCTATCGGACTTAGATCGCCCAAGGGCTATCGGACATATTCTTTCTCAGGCTCGGACGCGCGGCGCCGCAATTCACTGCGTCGCCGCGCGTTTCGCTTTTGGGTGTACATCAAAACGCCGCTGACGAACAAAATCAGCGGCGTCGCTCCCAGCACAGCGTAAACGATCTTCGACGCCATGCCTCCCCACCATCCAAAGTGCAGATTGCAGACGACGCGCATGATCCGGGCGCCCAGCGGGTCTTTGTGCTCGTCCTGTATTTGCAGAACGCGCCCCGTATACGGATCGACCACGACTTCCGCGTAATTTGTAAAGCCTTCCAGAGTGAATTCTTTAGAGCAGACGAACGGCTCATCGGTGTTGGTAGGGTAGGTGAAGCTAGTCGCACGCGCCATCGGCAGGGCTTGGTTCGCAATGGCGAGCAGCGCCTCCGCCGGCAAGCGTTTCGTTGCGTCTACTGGCGGCGTTACTTTAGGCTCCTCGGTGTGAGGCGTATGCATGGCGGCGTAAACCGCCTTCTGCACCGGTCCATAAAAACAAAGCGCGATCCCCGTGACCGTCACAATCAATAGTACGACCAGTGAATAAAAGCCGACAACATTGTGCAGGTCCCGATTGCCCCGCGCCAACCCCACGCCTCGCTTGATGGTGATCCGCGCTTTGAGCTGCCGCCACGCGGCGGGCCACCAGAGCCACAGGCCTGACAGCAGAAGAACCGTCGCCAGCGCGCCGCCCACGCCGTTATACAGATATCCTGGCAGATCCAGCAGAAGGCAGGCGTGAAGCATTCGCGCGAAGCCGGCGAAGGTGTTGCGCTTTGTCACATCCCGCATCACCGCGCCTGTATAAGGATCGATGGAGAGCACGCGCTGGTCCATCAGGGGCCGAGGCCCGCTGAGGGCGATGGAGTACGCGCCGCCTGGAACGCGGGGCAGCGCGATTCTGGAGAGATTGTCTTGCGTGATTTCCGGGTGATCTCTGCGCACGCGCTCCGAAAGCTCTGCGTATGTCAGCAGGGAAGATTTTGAAGGGTGGGGGACAGTATGCGCGATCTCCGGGCGGGCCTGGTCTTCCAGCTCACGCTCGAAGACCAGCACGCTGCCGGAAAGACCGATCGCCGCGAAGTAAACGCCGACGATCAAGCCGAGCCACAAATGGACGAAGAGTACGACGTGGCGGATACGGGAGTTCATCGGCGTTATTTCTGAAGCTTGTAGTAATAGGCGATGTCCGCCGCGCCGTCTTTGATCACGTCGCCCAGATGGTTCCCCTGGAAAAACGATTGCGGCACGCCAGTATAGGAGGCGTTGATGAACTTCGGCCGCTCCGCCTTGACGTGCCCGTCCGCCCAGAGAACGTTGCCGACGCCGGTATGCCGCCCGTGGAAGCTGGGCCAGGCCGTGGCGGGCGGTCCGGGCGGATTGAGCAGCGCGGTCGCCTCCAGGCTGTTGGTGACCCCGGCTTCCGAGTGGCCTGCGGCGGCGTCGGCGAAGACGATTGTCTCCACAGGCGTTTCAATGGCGGCCAGGGCGGTGGAGCCGGACCCAAATCCGGGGAACGCGGTGTAGTTGTAGCCGTATCCAGAATTGCCTGCGTAATACTCGGTGGTGAGGGTGCGTGATGGGCAGGACTTCAGACCTTCGCTCTTGGTGTACGGCTGAAGGAGGCTCGTATTGGGAACGAGCTTGCTGTCGACCGAACTGACGCATCCCGTCCAGGCGATGTAGCTGCATCCCGGCGTCGTCCCCGAGAAATCGTACGCCGGCATCGCCACTTCGTCATAATCCTGAACGTACATCAGCCATGCCGTCCCAATCTGCTTGAGATTGGACTGGCAGGTGGTCTGCCGCGCCTTTTCACGGGCCTGGGCGAAGACGGGGAACAAGATGGCGGCGAGAATCGCGATAATGGCGATGACGACGAGAAGCTCGATCAGCGTGAAGCCACGCCGACTATAGTGAAACATGAAATTCTCCTGTGATACACGGTGCGAGCTCGCAAATCCGTGATGGCGCCAGACCAAAAGAGATCACAGGGGTAAAAATGAGGTAAAATTCCGTTGGTCACGGGGCGATTTCGCCCACTTCCACCCCGCGCCATGGACGTTTGCCGACGTCCATGGCGTATACAATAATCTCCGACTAACTTGATCGCCAATAGGATAGCATACCGCCGAAAGATTTGTCAACGCTGGTATGGCCTGTTTTTGAATGAATATTAATTTTTTCTTAAAAGGCTTGACTACATAAGTAGTTAGCGCCATAATGGAACTCGTTAGCGCGTATTCGCGTTGTGCCTACGTAGAAGTTTGCATTGAGATGATTGGATAGAGAGTAAGTTTCCATGATTACTGTTCCACAGTATGCCCTTGCGGCGCTTACGGTGAGCGCCTTATTGATCGGTTCCCAGCCCGCCTCCCGCGCCGCAGCGCCGGCGATGGGCGCGCCGATCCTTTCGAATAACAAAATTTTGGGTTTGCTCAGCCCCATGAGCGCGCCCGTGGTCTCGTCTGCGCCATTGGCGGCGGCTCCGGTCCCGGAGCTGATGGATTCGCCCGAGGAGATTTTGCAGCGAGCGATTGGGGGGTATCAAGCGCCCATGGACTCGGCGCTGAGCCTGATGGCGACGGCTGATTTCTTCGATCCGTCGATGCAGTTTATGGATTGGCGTCAGGTGCTCAATGTCGCGCAGCTAGGATCGTTTGAAATCCCGCTGCGGTCCGATCCGGCGGAGCGGGAAAATATTCTGCTGTCGGCTGCGGCGATCGATAATAAGAGCGTGGCGCCCGGGCAGGTGTTTTCTTTCAACCAGGTGGTCGGAGAGCGCACGGAAGAACGCGGGTTCCAGAATGGCTGGATGTTCGAGCAGGGTAAGCTGGTGCGCGGCACGGGCGGCGGCATTTGCTTGGTTGCGACGGGAATTTATAACGCCGCGCTTCTCTCGGGGCTTGGCGTGGTCGAGCGTCACCCGCACTCAGGCTATGTGCGCTATGCGCCTGCGGGCTGTGACGCCTCCGTTGTGTACGGTCTCAAGGATCTTCAGTTCCGCAATACGACCGCGAAGCCGATTTTGCTGCATGTCGATTATCACGAAGATAAAATCGGCGTGCAAATCTTCGGAACTCCGCCGCCAATCGGGTATAAAGTCGTGGTGAAGCCGACGCACTATGAAACGCTGGCTCCCACGGTGATCGAGAAGCCGGATGAGACGCTTGCTCCCGGCTCCGTGGTGGTCGATCAAAAGGCCCGGCCTGGTTTCGATGTGACCGTCGAGCGCTTCTTCCTGAATGGCGACCGCGTCGTTCGCCGCGAGCATCTGACTACCGAGCGGATGGAGCCGCGCCCGAAGATCGTTCGCGTCGCCGCCGCTCTAGCCGCGTCGCCCGCGCCGACGGAAAACTGGCTCGACGCCGCGCTGGACGAAGCGTCTCAGGACGATCCTCAATAACGCAATAACCATGGGACGCCGCGCCGAATCGGCATGGCGCGGCGTCCGAAGAGAGGCCCCATGACCGAAGAGCTGAAGGGGCTTGCCGACACGGCAAAGCTGCTGCGCGCTCAGTTAGACCAAGCGAGCTACTGCTACTATATCCTCGACCAGCCGGAGCTTGCCGACTCGGAATATGACCGGATTTTCCACGAGCTTGTCGCTCTGGAAACGGATCATCCGGAGCTGGTGAGTTCGGATTCACCGACACAGCGCGTCGGCTCTCCCCCCATTTCGGCGTTTGAGCGCCACACCCACCGCCGCCCGATGCTTTCCCTGGGGAACGCCTTCGACGCCGACGATCTGCGTGCCTTCGACGAGAAGGTCAAGCGGCACCTTGGGATCGACGCCGAAGCCAATATCCAGTATGTGACCGAGCTGAAGATCGACGGACTTGCGATTTCCCTCACCTACGAAAACGGCGTCTTTACGACCGGCGCGACTCGGGGCGACGGCGTTGTCGGCGAGAACATCACAATCAATCTCAAGACGGTGTCGGCGATCCCCTTAAAACTGCGCGCATCGGATGGCGCTCCACCTCCAGAGTTCGTGGAAGTACGCGGCGAGGTGTATCTGAGCCACGCCGAGTTCGCACGGATCAATTCCGAACGTGAGGTGTCGGGCGAAGCGGTCTTCGCTAATCCGCGCAACGCCGCCGCCGGAAGCGTCCGACAGCTCGACAGCGCCATTACCGCCAAGCGCAAACTCACTGCCTTTCTTTACGGGACTGGCCATAGCTCCGCGCCGTTCACCGACAGTCAGATCGGCCTGCTCCAAACTCTCAAAGGGTGGGGATTGCGTGTCAATCCCGAAGCGCAACTGTGCGACGGCATCGCTGAAGTCATTCAGTTCATCGAAAAGTGGACGGACAAGAAAGAAACGCTGTCCTACGATATCGACGGCATCGTGGTCAAGGTCAACGACTTCGCGCAGCAGAACGACCTGGGCGCTCTGGACCGCACGCCTCGCTGGGCGATCGCCTATAAATTTCCCGCGCAGCAAGGCCGGACAAAGATCGTCGATATCCTGGTTCAGGTCGGCCGCACCGGAGCAATCACTCCCGTCGCGATTGTGGAGCCCGTCACGCTGCCGCCGAACTCCGTGGTGCAGCGCGCCACCCTGCACAACCAGCAGGAGATCGATCGCAAGGACATTCGCATCGGCGACACCGTTCTGATCCAAAAGGCCGGTGATGTCATTCCCGAGATCGTCCAGGTGGTGACTGAAGCGCGCCCCGAAGAATCCAAGCCTTACTTGCTGCCGACCCACTGTCCGGCGTGCGAGACGGAGCTCGTTCGTCCGGAAGGCGAAGCCATTCTGCGATGTCCGAACAAAATGGGCTGCCCGGCGCAGGTCGCCCAGCGGATCGCCCACTTCGTCTCCCGCCGTGCGATGGACATCGATTGGCTCGGCGAAAAGCATGTCCTGCAAATGATCGAGCACGGTCTGATCAAAGATCCCGGCGATCTGTACGCCCTCAAGGCCGAAGATCTTGTCGATATGGAGCGGATGGGCGACAAGCTTGCGGCCAATATCATCACGGCGATTGAAAGCAGCAAGAAGCCCGCACTAGACCGCTTGATCTTCGCGTTAGGGATACGCCACATCGGCGACCACACGGCGGATGTCCTCGCCGCGAATTTCGGTTCTCTGGAAAAGCTCGCCGCCGCAACGGTCGAAGAATTGAACGCCATTCACGAAATCGGCCTTGCGACCGCTGAATCCATCGTCGCCTTCTTTGGCCAGCCCGAATCGACCGAACTCCTCCAAAAACTGAAAGAAGCCGGCGTCGCGCCTGAAGCCGTGGCGCACGCCCCCGTGTCGGACAAATTCGCCGGCAAATCCTTCGTCTTCACCGGCTCCATGACCACCATGACCCGCGAGGACGCCGAAGCCCTGGTCCGTCAGTACGGCGGCCGCGCCGCATCGTCCGTCTCCAAGAAAACAGATTATGTCGTCGCCGGCGAAAGCGCCGGGAGCAAGCTGGAAAAGGCCCAAACCCTTGGCGTCACAATCCTGACCGAAGAAGAGTTCGCCGCCCTGGCGGCTGCTGAATAAGGTCTCTGACACCATGGATATGCCAGTTCCAACACGCTCGCTGATCGATTTCGTTCTGCGAAAAGAGACGCCGGTCTGGCGCCAATGGAATGGGAACGTCTCGGAGTTGCTTCGTCTGTTGCAAGAATCGGCTATCGATTTGAAGGATATGGAATCGAGCCCTGATCCGTTTGATCGAATCCAAATCAACTACCATCGCCGTGCGCTCATCGATCGACTGCTTGGAAATGACGGAGTGTCTTATTATCGTGATCTCTTGGAAGCAAGAATGAAAGAGGGGATTTTCGAAAACGTGGGACGTGAAGCGCCGCGTCCGTGGCCCACGGCAAAGATTGTTTACTACTGGGTGCGCAGGCTCGATCCGGAGGATCGGCCTTCCATTCTGGAGTTTTTACAAATTGCTGGCCAACAGCTTGATCCTGATAATGATGAAGCTGTTGACGAATACAATGCGATTCACAAATCGGCCAGGATCGGCTGGGGGCAGAGCAGTTTCGACGAATATCCGGCGAAACTGCTCGATTGGCGCGAGATTTGCGAAGCAAACAAAATTGCCAAGCCGACAAATTTGGAGTCGGGCATATATGTATGGGAATATCGACTTAAAGACACAAATCCACGGGTTCGTGTGACACAAGTTCTCTCAATACTTGCCGAAATCTCGTCCGAGAAGATCACTTATTGGGACAATCCATACGGAGGCCTTGACCATGTACTGCGCGATCAGCTTACCAAAGACCTTGCTGTATTGATCACACCTGATCAAAGCAAACTGCCAGGATCCGAAGACGCGCTTTGGAGGTGGTTTCTCAGCAAGGTAGTAAATATCCTCGAGCAAGACGAAATTCATATTTTGCTGCGGAGCGATATCAGGCGGCGATTGCGAAATGATATTCGGGAGATTTGGGTCTTAGCGCACGACCAATCGACTTGGAAACCACTCTACGATGCCTTTGACATCCTGCATGCTGGTTACGTTAGCTTCTCGGCAATCGAACGCTTTGGAAGCATCCTGCCGCAGGATCGCCCCGAGCTTTGGGAAAAGCTATTCGCGTTAGGGTCTCTGGAGAACTTCGTTATGCAGGCATATTGCACGTGGCTGCCTTCCGAGAAATATCACGAACTTATTCGATTTTTCGATGGAGATGCAGTTGGCCCGGAGTGGGAGCATTTTGATCGTGCTGTCTGCGCTTATCAATCCTATCTGCATCGTGCGCCTTTAGAGGAGTTAAAGCAGGAGTCAGATCGAATCGAAGGGCTCCCTCAGTGGCGTTTGATGCTGCTGGATCGTTTTCTCTATGCGCCGGAACCTCTCAAACCCGGTCCCGTCGCCTGGGATATTCAGGAAATTGAGGGCAATGATTCGCTGACCGATCCCCTGGATGTTCGTGGATATTAATTTGACGGATACAAGACAGACTATTGTCGGCCAGCGGATCAACAGCAGCTCGAAGTCGGTTGCGGCGGCGCTGCTGGCCCGGGATGCGACGTTTCTGCAAACGCTGGCTCGGGATCAGGAAGCGGCGGGGGCGCATGCGCTGGACCTGAATGTTTCCGCCGTTTGTACGCGCGCCGAGGAGCCGGATTTGCTGGCGTGGCTGGCGCGCGTCGTTCACGACGTCAGTGACTTGCCGCTCTGTCTGGACAGCGGCAATGCTCATGCGCTGGCGGCGGCCGCCGCACAGTGCCGTGTCGCGCCGATTGTGAACTCCGTGTCGCCGGATCAGATCGACGCTGGTATTTGGGACGAGTTCGATATGGCGCGCGAAGGTCAGCGGATCGTCGTCCTCTGCACGCGGCGCGCTCTTGCCCTGGACCTGGAAACACGGCTGGCATGCGCCGAGTATGTGGCGGCTCGTCTCATTGACCGGGGTGTGGGGGAGAGTGCCCTGATCTTTGACCCGCTGATGTTTCCGCTCCTCTCTGGGAGGCAAATTACGGAAACACTGTGGGACGCGATTCGCGCCCTGCGTGAACGATGGCCGAATGCAGGTATCCTGTGCGCGTCGGGGAACTACTCGCACGGTATGGGCGATCGGCGATTGGCGGAGCGGGAATGCATTGCGCTGTCCCGAAGCGCGGGGGGCAATGTCTTTCTGTGCGAGACTAATCTCTTTGCATACAATTTTCGCTAAAAAACGATACATTTTAGAAACCCGGCATTTGTGCTATACTATAAGCGATGTATCTGCGACCGCTAGTGCGGCTGCGGCGCGGGAGTTAATGTCTACTCTATGATAAATGTGTTCCGGCGATTTGCCGGTCGGTTCTCACGCGACATGGGTATCGATCTCGGTACCGCCAATACCCTCGTCCATGTCCGTGGGCGTGGTGTTTTGCTGCGCGAGCCAAGTGTCGTCGCCATCAATCGCGATACAAAAGAAATTCTCCATGTGGGCGAGGAAGCCAAGCGCATGATTGGGCGGACGCCCGGCAGCGTGGTTGCGATCCGCCCTTTGAAAGACGGCGTCATCGCCGATTTCGACCAGACGGAGCGCATGCTGCGATATTTTATCGAGAAGGTGCACCGCCGCAAGAACTTCTTCCATCCGGTCGTCGTGGTCGGCGTCCCCTCAGGTATCACCGAAGTGGAGTACCGGGCCGTCAAGGAAGCGACGAAGAAGGCGGGCGCCAAGGATGTTTATCTGATCGAGGAGCCAATGGCGGCCGCGATCGGCGCCGGCATGCCGGTTTCCGAGCCGATCGGCTCGATGATCGTGGACATCGGCGGCGGCACCTCCGAAGTCGCGGTCATTACCTTCGGCGCATTTGCCGTCTGGAAATCGATCCGTGTTGCCGGCGATGAGATTGACGAAGCGATTGTCAGCTACGTACGTCAGGTCTTCAATCTTTACATTGGCGATCGGACGGCGGAAGAGTGCAAGATCGCAATCGGTTCGGCGTACAAGCTGGAGCAGGAACTGACCATGGAGATCCGTGGTCGCGATATTGTTTCCGGGCTGCCGCGCGCCGCGACCATTTCGTCGGTGGAAGTGCGCGAAGCAATTGCCGAGCCCATCAACCAGATCGTGGAGACGGTGAAGGAAACCCTGGAGGACACGCCTCCGGAGCTTGCCGCTGATATCATGGACCATGGGATCGTGCTAGCCGGAGGCGGCGCGCTGCTGCGCGGTCTGGACAAGTTGATCACACGGGAGACCGGGATGCCGGTCCATATCGCGCCGGATCCTCTGTCGTGCGTCGTGCTGGGCACCGGAAAGTATCTGGAGAGCATCCAGAGCAATTCTAAGCTCCGCAACGTGCGTCTCACGGAGATGCGGCTAAGAGGAGTTGCTTACTCAGGAAGGTAACGTCTCGATATGCCGAGGTCCGGGCGCAACAACCAGCGAGGGATTGCGCTTCTGACGGCGCTGCTGCTCTGCGGCGTCTTGAACGCTATCCATCACCAGCGCCAGCGTCGCAGCCTGCCGGACCCCGTGACCGGCGTTGTGCGCGACGCGGCGCTCATCCCGGCGCAAACCGTCACCGTGCAGATTGCACAGTGGTGGCGTTTGCACGTCGGTTCTCTCTTCGCCGGTCCGCAGCTCGCGCAGCGCAACCGCATTCTTAACCAGCAGGTGCTTGCGCTTTCGGGTGAGAACAAGCAGCTTCTTGAGGCGCAGCAGGAGAATAATCGCTTGCGGGCCTTGCTCGATTTTGAGCAGAAGTCGCCTCGCCCTTTGCTCGCCGCCGAAGTGACGGCGCTCAAGCCCATTCCCCATTCGGAGACCCTCACCCTCAACCGAGGATTGTCCAGCGGCGTCAAGCTGCGTACGATCGTCATCGCGCCAAACGGCGCGCTGATCGGCCAGGTCCTCGATGTCACTCCACGCTCCTGCACCGTGCTGATGATGACCGATATCGGCAGCAGCGTCGGCGCGCAGGTGCGCGCCCGTAACAACGCTAAGCCGCCGATCGGGGTCTGTCAGGGAACGGGGGATTCAATCCACCTGACGTACTTGAAAAGCGAGGACGACGTTCGCCCCGGCGATCTTGTGACTACGTCCGGCCTCGGCGGAGTTTTTCCTTCGGATATTCCCATCGGAACCGTGGTCTCCGTCCAAAATGACGCCACGCGGTCGATCAAGACGGCCGTCGTGCGTCCTAACGCCTATTTCGACAGCCTCGAAGAAGCCTTTTTGATCCGATGATCGACTCCAAAATGACGCCCGGGATTCAAACCGTCGTCGTCGTCTTTTGTCTCCTCTTCGCCCATGTCCTCCAGGGGCGCGTCGCCCACGCGATTGAATTTCGCGGCGCCCATCCCGACCTTCCCTTGATTGTCCTCGCCTGCGGCGCAACGCTACTCGGCGGCGCGCGCGGCACGGCGGTCGGTCTTTGGAGCGGACTGCTGACCGCCTCCATCGCGGGCGTCAACTATGGCTCGCTGCTCGCCAGCCGAACGATTGCGGGGGCGTTCGCTGGCAACCTTCAGCGCAGTATGCTGCGGGACAGCATCATCGTGCCGCCTCTGATTGTCTTCTCCACCACGGTTGTCGCCGAGTTCATTTACGCGGTGATGGCGCCCAATGCATGGCTGCACCATTGGCGTCTTTGGATGCGCCAAACCGGCGGCGAAATCGCGTACAACATGGTTTTGTCGTATCCGATTTACTTTTTGCTGCGCCGCATACGGATCGGTCATAAAGTTGAGGATCCATTTGCGCTGCATTCGTGACATTTTACGTAAAATTTCGGTATAAAAAATAAGGAGCCTGTCCGATAATCAAGGATAGCAAGTAACCATAAACCCAAGGAGACGGGACCATGCCTGAGACAATGACGACAACGGCGGAAGAGACAAACTCCTACCAGATTGCGCTGCGGCAGCTGGAGAACGTGGCCGGCATTTTGAAACTGGACGCCGGGACACACGAAGTTCTGCGGCATCCGAAGCGCGAACTGACGGTGCACTTCCCAGTGAAGATGACCAGCGGTGAGACACAGGTCTTTACCGGATATCGCGTGCAGCACAACACCAGTCGGGGGCCGGCCAAAGGCGGCCTGCGCTTCCATCCCGAAACGGACATCGACGAAGTGCGTGCGCTGGCGATGTGGATGACCTGGAAGTGCGCGATCGTCAACATTCCCTTCGGCGGCGCCAAAGGCGGCGTCGTCTGTGACCCCTCGAAACTCGATCTGGGCGAGCTGGAGCGCCTGACACGGCGCTACACGTCCGAGATCAGCCTGCTGATCGGCCCGGACAGCGACATTCCCGCCCCCGACGTCGGCACCAACGGTCAGGTCATGGCCTGGCTGATGGACACCTACTCAATGCACGCGGGGCATACCGTTCCCGCCGTGGTGACCGGCAAGCCCGTAAGCATCGGCGGCTCCGAAGGGCGCATCGATGCGACGGGGCTGGGCGTTGTCATGGTGACCCAGCAGGCCGCCCGCGCGCAGGGCCATAACCTCGAAGGCGCTCGCGTCGTGGTTCAGGGCTTCGGCAATGTCGGCGGCGCGGCCGCGCGACTATTTCATGCGCGTGGCGCCAAAGTCATCGCGGTGTCCGATTATCGCGGCGGCATTGTCAATCCCGATGGACTTCCCATTCCCGAAGTGGTCGCTTATAGCAAGGCGAATGGAAGCGTCGCCGGCTTCCCAGGTTCCGAGTCCATTACCAACGCCGAGATTTTGGAGCTGCCCTGCGACGTACTCGTGCCCGCCGCCCTGCAAAACCAGATCACTGGCGCGAATGCCGGCAAGATCCGTGCGCGCATGGTAGTGGAAGGCGCCAACGGCCCGACGACTCCCGATGCCGACGATATCCTGCGCGACCGCGGGATTATCCTCCTTCCCGATGTCCTCGCCAACGCCGGCGGCGTCACCGTCTCGTACTTCGAATGGGTCCAGGACATCCAGTCG
>NZ_JBDSQY010000365.1:0-6518 GCF_039929585.1 Capsulimonas sp. | reverse complement strand
CCACTGGGGGTGCAGACCATAAGTACGTAGTCGTGACGAAGATTAAAAAACGCCACGTTCTCGATGATATGGTTTGCACCCCCAGTGGGGGCCGGGGGCATCTTATCCAATTACCAGCTTGACACTCAATCCTAAGTGTGATATGATAATGTTATCGATAACATTTATTGTTTTTAGGAGCGTACCGCGTTGAGCTGGCACTATACGATTGAGAAACTCGCGAAGCGAATTGAAGAGATTTCGGCCACTCGGGTCCGCAGGCGCATCCCACTTGCGCCGCTTCTCCGGGCAGAGGATTTCACGGAAACGATGGTCTCGGTCGGCGACAAATACCAGGCTTGCGAAGAGCTTGTCGTGCTGGACGGCGTGGCTGTGATTCCCGAAGACTGGGCGGGCGAACGGGTCTATCTTGGTTTGGAGTTCGGCGGTGCGGAAACGCTCGTTTTTGTGGACGGCAGGCCGGCGCAGGCGATCGATTCACAGCATCACGACTTGCTGCTCTCGGACAGCGCTGAGTCCGGGCGCGCATATGATCTTCGGCTGCACGCCTACACCGGCAGCATCGACGCGCAGACGCAAGGGAGCTGGACTGGGGCGGGCGATGCGAGCATTACCGGCGGCGCGGTGCAGGTGACGCTGAAAACGGGCGAGTTGCAGTGCATCGACCGCGCGGCGGAGGCGCTGTATTACGATCTGAGCGTTGCCTTTGAAGCGGCGAAGACGATGGATGTGAACAGCCGACAGTATGTCGTGATCGTTCAGGCTCTGGAAGATGCTGTCAATCTCGTTGATTTTTCTGAGGGAGTGAAGAGTGATTGCTACTACGCCTCGCTGGCGCTGGCTCGTGAATGCATTCAGGAGAACCTCTACCGGAAGTTCACTGCCGACAAGGACTTCGCGCCGACGCTCTGGGCGACGGGCCACGCGCATATCGATACGGCGTGGCTGTGGCGCATCGCGCACTCGCGCAAAAAGATCGAGCGGACCTTCACCACGGCGCTGGCCCTGATGGATGAGTATCCGAACTATCGCTTTTCGGCTTCGCAGCCGCAGCAGTACGCCTATCTGAAAGAGGACAACCCGACGGTTTACGCCCGGGTTAAAGAAGCTGTTGCGCGGGGGCAATGGGAGCCGGTGGGAGCGATGTGGGTCGAGAGCGACTGCAATGTCGTTTCCGGAGAGTCGCTGGTTCGCCAGTTTCTTTACGGCTCGCGCTTCTTCGAGCAAGAGTTCGGACATAAGACCGAGGTGGTCTGGCTGCCTGATGTGTTTGGCTACTGCGCCGCGTTCCCGCAGATCATCAAAAAGTCCGGTCTCAAATATTTCATGACGATCAAGATCTATTGGAGCCAGGTCAACAAGCCGCCCTATCAAACGTTTGAATGGGAGGGGATCGACGGGACAAGCGTGCTGACCCACTTCTCCCCGATCGGCGGCTACAACTCCACCATGGTTCCCGAGGAATGGGAGAAGACCTGGAGCGAGTACAAGCAGAAGAACCTGAACGACTCGGCGCTTTATATCTACGGCTGGGGCGATGGCGGCGGCGGCCCGACGCGCCAGATGCTGGAATCGGCCGAGCGCGCCGCCGACTTTCCCGGCATCCCTAAGATCAAGCTCACCACCAACCAGGAGTTCTTCGAAGATTTGGAGCGGCAAGTGCATGGGAATCCCATGCTGCCTCGCTGGGTAGGGGAGCTGTACCTGGAGTACCATCGAGGGACATATACGTCGCAGGGCCGCATCAAGCGACAGAACCGGCAGGCTGAGTTTCTGCTGCAAGCGGCGGAGCAGATTTCCTCGCTCGCATTCTGGGAGGCGGACGCCGCTTATCCGCAGGACACATTGGAGAGCGCGTGGAAACTGACCCTGCTCAACCAGTTTCATGACATCATTCCCGGATCCTCGATCAAAGCCGTTTATGAAGACAGTGACAAGGATTACGGACAGATCCAAAGCGCCGGCGGCGAGGCGGTGCGGGCGGGGCTCGCGGCCATTGCCGGTCTCTCTCATACGCGTCCGGCCGACATCATCCTGCACAACCCGCTGTCTTGGCGGCGCAAGGACAGCGCCGAGCTGCCGAGTTCGTTTAACTTGCCGGGGCAGCGCGTCATTGATCTCGACGGAAACGCCAAAACGCTTGTCTCACTGGCGAAGCTGCCCTCGCTGGGATGCCTCGTCGCGTGTCCCGCGGACTTTATTCCCACCGGCCGAGAAGACACGTCTCTTTCTGTGTCGGCGCAGCATCTGGAGAACCGATTCTTCCGGGTCGAGCTGGACGAGAACGGTGAGATTTCTTCGCTCTGCGACAAGCGCGCGGAACGCGAAGTGATCGACGCGCAATCGTACTGCAGGGGAAACGCGTTTCTGACCTTCGAAGACAAGCCGCTGGCGTTTGATGCGTGGGATATCGATATCTTCTATAACGACAAGATGGCTCCGGTCCGGCAGGTCAGCTCCATCGAGGTGGTCGAGCGCGGACCGCAGCGAATCTCCGTCGAAGTCATCCGAAGCTTCGGCTCCGGCAGCGCCATCCGTCAGCGCATCTCTCTCTGGCGTGATCTGCCGCGCATCGACTTCGACACGGAAGTCGAGTGGCGCGAGCGGCAGACGCTGCTCAAAGTCGCCTTCCCCATCACCGTGCACAGTCCGCGCGCGACTTACGATATCCAGTTCGGCAATGTCGAGCGCCCGACGCATTGGAATACCAGCTGGGACTGGGCGCGGTTCGAAGTCTGCGCGCATAAATGGGCGGACCTGAGCGAAGGCGACTACGGCGTTTCCCTGCTTTCAGACTGCAAGTACGGCTGGGACATCAAGGGGAACGTCATGCGCCTGACCCTGCTGAAAGGCGCGATCAGCCCGGATCCCGACGCCGACCTCGGTCGCCACCGCTTCGCTTACGCGCTCTACCCGCATCGAGGCGACTGGCGCGAAGCCGAGACCGTGCGCCGCGCCTATGAGTTCAACGCGCCGCCGCTGGCGATCAAGGCTCCTGAGACGCCATCGTCTGGAAATGGAGCGGCGAAGCTCGAGACGCCGCTTTCGTTTCTTTCCGTCGACCGCGCCAATATCATTGTCGAAACAGTCAAGAAATCCGAAGATGACGATACGCTGATCGTGCGACTCTACGAAGCCCACGGCCAGCGCGGCCGCGCGGCGCTCACGTTTGGGGTGGGTGTGACATCCGTCACCGAAGTCAATCTGATGGAAGTCGTGACGCCTGAATTTGGCGGCGAGCTCGCAATAGAAGGCGGAACGCTCGTCCTTCTCGAATACAAGCCTTACGAAATCAAGACCCTCAAGGTCCGACGATAATGAGAGTGATATTGATGACAAGAAAAATCTCCCCGGCCCTCGCCGCGCTAACGATCGCCACCGCGATGGCCGTGCTTGCTCCCGCCGTACAAGCCGCTCCCGCCAAACGCGCCGCTGCTGCGCGTGTCGCGCCCAACTCAAGCCGTTACTTCGCGATCCATGTCGTGGACGCCGCTACCGGCCGCGGCGTTCCCCTGGTGGAGCTTCGGGCCATCAGCGAGGTGCGCTATTACACCGACAGCAATGGGTACGCCGCCATCGACGACCCGGAGATGATGGGGCAGTCCATCTACTTCAAAATAAAGAGCGCGGGATACTCCTATCCGAAAGATGGGCTGGGGTATGCCGGGTTTGCGCTGAAGGTGAAGGCGGGGACAATCGTTACCATCAAGATGACGCGCGATAATATTGCCGAGCGGCTGTATCGCATCACCGGCGCGGGGATCTACCGGGACAGTGTTTTGATCGGCGCGCCCGTTCCCCTAAAGAAGCCGCTGCTGAATGGGCTGGTCACCGGACAGGATACGGTGGAGGTGACGCCATACAAAGGCAAACTTTACTGGTTCTACGGCGACACCAACAAGCCGTCGTATGCGTTGGGGCAGTTCGATACGTCCGGCGCGACTTCGCTCTTCCCCGGTAAGGGCGGCCTCAACCCCAGTAAGGGGATCGACTTGACGTATTGGGTGGACGCGGAAGGCTTTAGCCGGCCGATGGCGCCGCCGTCAAAGAAAGGCGGACCCGTCTGGGTCGGCGGGCTTTTCAGACTGACCGAGGGCGGAAAAGAGTCTCTTTACACACACTTCGCTGAAGTCGATCACAGCATGACCGTGGTTCGATCCGGCCTCGCGAAGTTCAATGACGCCAAGGCTGTCTTTGAGCCAATCCATGAGTTCGATCTGCACAATGCGCTGAAGGCGGAGGGGCATCCATTCATGGCGACTGATGGCGCAAACCAGTACATCTACTTCCAGCCGCCCAAGCGCGGCTCGTATCCGCTGACCCGGACTCTTGCGGACGAAGCCCATGTGACCGACGCGACGACCTATGAAGCGTTCACATGCCTCGCTCCCGGCGGCCGCTATCAGGGCAGAGAAACACAGCTGGACCGGGATGCGTCCGGGCGTCTGATCTGGTCGTGGAAGCGCGACACGCAGCCGATTGGGATGGACGAAGTCGATGAACTGGTGAAGCAGGGAAAGATGCAGCCCGAGGAGCGTCTGCTGCAATTGCGTGATATTGAAACCGACATGCCCGTCATCGCCCACGGCGGCTCCGTGTTCTGGAACGCGTATCGCAAGCGTTGGATTCTGATCGCGACGCAGATGGACGGCAAGCCGTCCTCGCTCGGTGAAGAGTGGTTCGCCGAGGCGGATACGCCCGTCGGCCCCTGGACCTACGCTCGCCATATCGCCACTCACGATCACTATACGTTCTACAATCCGACCCAGCATCCTTTCTTTGATCAGGACGGCGGGCGCTTAATCTATTTTGAAGGCACCTATGTCGATACGTTCTCGGACGTCAAAGACCTCACGCCGCGCTACAACTACAACCAGATCATGTATCGCGTCGCCCTGGACGACGCCCGCCTGGCCCTGCCGGTCCCTGTCTATCAGTTCCGTCAGGACGGCGCAGACGGGTATGGAACGCGCGAACAAGTGGAGGAGGGCAAGCTCTGGGCGTCCATCCAATCCATTCCCTTCTACGCCGTTCCTCCGAGCCGCAAGCACGACGGCCTGATTCCACTCTATGTCTTCCATGGCTCGCTGCAAACGCAAAGTCCGGGCGGCGATGCGAAGCCGCTCGGCTACGTGCTGCCCGCCAAAGCGGCTGGGTCCGAAAAGACCCCACCGAGTGTGATGGCGCTCTATGAGTATCGTGACCCCGCCACGGCGCGGCGATGGTACTCAACAAACTTGCGCTCCGAAAACGGTCAGCGCTCCGCCGAGCCGGTCTGCCGGGTCTGGCGTAACCCGTCCTCCGTGCTCGCGCTGGATTATTCCGTCAAAGCCATTTCGACTAAGCTCTAGTATTCAAATATTTCAGAAAGACAAAATACCGCTATGGCCGACCTCGCCAAACGTTTCGCCTTCAATCCGATCATTTGCCCCGACGACGTCCGCCCCAGCCGAGACGGTATGGACGTGGCGTGCGTCCTCAACCCCGGCGCCTTCCAATACCAGGGCCGCACGGGACTGCTGCTGCGTGTGGCCGAGCGCCCGCATCAGACGGAGGAGACGATCACGACTCCGGTGATCGATCCGTCCGATCCCAGCGGCGTCTCCATTCTGGAGTTCCGCAAGGACGATCCCGATCTCAGCTACGGCGATCCACGCGGCTTTACGCACAAGGGGCAAAACTATCTGACCACGCTCTCGCATCTGCGTCTCGCATGGAGCGAGAATGGTGAGCAGTTCAGCGTCGATCCCGCCCCGACGCTGATCGGACAAGGCGAGCTGGAGACCTTCGGCGTTGAGGACGCGCGGGTCACGGAGATCGATGGGACCTATCATATCACCTACACCCAGGTCTCCGAGCGCGGTTTCGGCGTTGGTCATATCACAACCCAGGATTGGCGCGCTTACGAGCGCCATGGCATGATCATCCCGCCGTACAACAAAGACTGCGCGTTCTTCACCGAAAAGATCCACGGCGAATATGTCGCCCTGCACCGTCCCTCGGGCGGCGTCCACAACATCTGGATCGCCTTCTCTCCCGATGGCAAGTACTGGGGGCGCCACGCCTGCCTCGCCGCCGCGCGGCCGGGACAGTGGGATTCACAGCGCATCGGCTGCGGCACCGCCCCGATCCGCACCGACGCCGGCTGGCTGGAGATTTACCACGGCGCCAATCATGACCAGCGCTACTGCCTCGGCGCGCTTCTGCTGGACCTCGACAACCCTACCAAGGTCCTCGCCCGCTCCGCCGAGCCGATCATGGAGCCAATCGCGCCCTACGAACAAAAGGGCTTTCTCGGCAACGTCGTCTTCACGAACGGTCATGTCGTGGACGGCGACACGATCACGGTTTACTACGGCGCGAGCGACGAGATCGTATGCGGCGCGCGGATGTCGATTGCGGAGATTTTGGCGACGCTCGGGTAATCAATCGTAGTGTCGTGGCTGCCAAAGATTAAGATGCCGGCGGTTGAAAACCGCGCCTGCAAGAGCGCAGAAGTCCGCCTGCGCGGACTGCAT
>NZ_JBDSQY010000364.1:0-9885 GCF_039929585.1 Capsulimonas sp. | reverse complement strand
CTGGTCCCCCAGAATTGGGGCGGAGGGGCCGTTCTAATCCTAATGCGGAGGGGCCATTTTATTCGGCCCCCTTTTGCGCAGCCCACGCCTTCGCGAAGACCTCGACGGGTGTGACAGAACCAGGGATAGGCTCGGCGCCGGGCGTCCCGAAGTCGATCCATCCCGAGTTGCACCCCTCCACCGTTTCCTCGTAAAGACCAGTCGATCCGGGCGCCATGCCGAACGCCTCCAAACTGACCGCCCACTGCTCGCGCGGGACCGCCTGTGCTTGGACAGGTCGCCCGAGCACATCACTCATTGCACGGGCGAGATCGTTCGGGCTGACCGGGGAGCCGAGCTCCACGATCTTCTTTCCCTCCCACCCGCTGACCAGCAGCTTGGCGATTTCGTTTCCAATGTCCGCCGTGGCGATCGTTGGAAACGCGCGGTCCACCGGCTGAAAGAAGCTGTAAAACACACCGGTGGACGCCGACGACGCGAGACCGCCCGTATAGTTCTCCAGAAAACCGCCAGCCCGGACTATGGCGGTCGGAAACGGAAGGTCGCCCAGCGCTTCTTCCATCAGATGGGTTGAAGTGATGTTTCCAAGGCCGCTCTCTTGCTCCGAGCCGACCGAGGACAGCAGCACGAGCCGAGGCGGGGGCGCCAGTCGCAGAGCCTCCACGAAGCTGGCGATCACGGACTTCGCTTCCGGAAAGCCCGGCGACGGAACGAGAAGCGGCGGGATCATCAGAAAGGCGCCTTCAACTCCTTCCAGGGCCGCCGCGACGGACGCGGGGTCATTGAAATCTCCCTGCCGCACATCCACGCCCTTCGCCGACCAGTCGGCGGCCTTCTGCGGGTCTCGCGCCAAGGTGCGCACTGCATGTCCCTCTTCCAGCAGCCGACGCGCGGCCGCTCCTCCGACATGCCCGGTGATTCCTGATATGAAATACATGGTGGTGTTCTCCTGACTCGTTTATCCAAAATACTTTTATCTGATTATTCTTACAAGAGTATATCCGGGCAACGCCGTCACTCAGGTATACTATCTTTCGTTGCTCTCACAAGAGTAATTGAGGAGAGTATACCCAAATACTCTCGCGAAAGTATTATGTCATCCATTCGATTATTTATTCTTTCTTCCTTCGCCGAACTCGGTCCGATGCATGGCCACCGTCTCCGGCTTGTGGCGGAGCAAAACCACGTGCACCTGTGGACCGACATTACCGTCGGCGCGGTCTACGGGGCGATGAAGCGGCTCGCCGCCGAAGGACTGCTGCGGGAGGCGGGCCAGGAGCGCGAAGGAAACCGGCCGACGCGTCAGCTTTATGAGATTACGGAGGAAGGCGGCGCCGCACTCGCGGCGCTTCGCCGTGAGGGGCTGAGCGACGTCTGGTTCAAATATGATCCGTTCGACCTCGCACTGACGCGTCTGGATTCTGACGCTTTGGAAACATTGCCGCCAATCTTGACCGAGCGTTTGACCCAGGTGCGGACCCTGCTGGCGGAAACCAAACGGGTCAATGAGGGCGCGCGTGAATACGTCGGCTTGGCGAAGCAATGGGCGCTCCGTCATACCGAATATCGGCTTGAGGCGGAGGTCGCTTACCTGACCGATCTGCTGGAAGCCGCCGGTAAGATCGTTTCCGATGAGCGTCATCCCAGCCCACGCAAAGTAAAATTGCGATGATTATCATCGATTGATTTTTTGAATACCACGTATAAATGGCGTGAGCTAACGAGCATTGAATCCCTACAATGGCTATGTAAGAGCAATTTCTGCTCGTAAACATCTTTCAAAGGTAGGATCCTAAATGTCTCAAATCGCTGCGGCCGATCAGAGCAAGCGCTCCGCATTCACGCTGATTGAACTCCTTGTTGTCATTGCAATCATCTCAGTACTGGCGGCAATTCTTTTCCCGGTCTTCGCGAAGGTTCGCGGGAAGGCGCGCCAGATTTCCTGCGCGTCAAACATGAGGCAGATCAGTCTTGGCGTGATGCAATATAACCAGGACAACGATGACAACTATCCAACGGGATCGGCAGGCAATTTAGGCCAGGGCTGGGCCGGCACAATCTATCCCTATGTCAAAAGCACCGGTGTTTTCAAGTGCGCGGACGATACGACGATGTCGGTGGCAAATGGGGATGTTGTCTCCTATCCGGTCTCCTATGCCGGTAACCTCAACTTTCTGAGAACCGACGGCAGTGGCGATCCGAACGATCCGCGCACTGGGCAGGCGCTGTCGTCTCTCGCCTCCCCGTCGAAAACAGTCCTGCTGTGTGAAGTTACGGGCATCTACGGTCCGATTACGGATGTTCAGGAACTCAATGGGGCTAATAACGTCGTTTCCTCAGTCACAAACGGACCGACCGATGGATCGATTTACCCATTCTCCGTCGGCAACTACCCGGGTGGGCACATGACGACCGGATGTCTGGGCGGGCTCGACTGCTCGGCGTCTGTCAGCGACTCCAATGGCGTTGGCTTCGCGGCGAAGACGGGGCGGCATACGGATGGCTCGAATTACATGATGGCGGACGGCCACGTCAAATGGTACAAAGGCTCATCGGTTTCCGGCGGCTCGGTCGCTCTCGCGGAAGACTGCAACCAGGGCGGCTCCCCCGCCGTGGATGACTGCGGCGCAAACCCCGGCATGTCCGCCGGAACCGGCAGCGACCAGTTCGCGGTGACCTTCAGCACGCGGTAATTACCAAAAATCGCTCAATCTCCGATGATCAGCGCCTCGCCCCGGCCTTCCTCAAACCAATGAGAGGAAGGCCGGGGCTTTTGTTTGCCGTTCTTCCACACCGCAGATGCAGGTATTCCCCATCAATTGAAGTAAACTAAGCAAGCAGCCTAGAGTGATCGAACAGAGGAAGACTAACCATGTCGCATTTCAGCAGAGCAGCCATCAACAGTTGTGTTCTCCTGTGCTGCGCTTTGGGGGCTCAATCCTGGAGCCCAATCGCCGCAGATCCAATAAAAACTATCAAGGCTTCCACGCCGAAAAAGTCTTCAGCAAAACCAGTCGTCATGGTGACAACAGTTCCGAACAAAAATGCTATCCACGTGACACTTTACAATAACAGCTCAGGCGCCATCAAAATGTCTGAGTTTATGGTTCCATGGAAGCATCGTGGCAATATAATTCTTACTGCGGTTGTCTCGGTCGTGGATGGCTGGACATTACCCAAGAACCTGATGATTGATGATCCGGGACCGGCAATCACAACCATCAAACCGGGAGAAACATTGTCAGGCGATATCAACCTCGACAGTCGATTTCCAGAACTCAAACGCGCTCGAATGAAGAACGACGTGATCATCTTCTGGAGTTATCAGCTCAAATCCATGGATTTTAAAGAAATCAAGGGATTTCCCAGAGAAGGCGGATGGCTGCTTTTGTCGCGCCACCAGTAAAGCCGATCCAGTACAAATCAGAAAAACACCCATGGGATTTATTGGGTATCACTCATATAGCACTGTTCGCGCCGTATTGCGCCAGTGGATGTCATGAATCGATTCTATGTTTCGCTTCCATGTAACTTTTTGCCCCGTAATATCGTCTCATATAGCATACATTGTCAGACCGCACTAGAAAAAGAGGATTGTTCTCATGCAGTTTCGCTCCAATCATTTCCGCTCCGCGCTGATCGCCGTCGCGGGCGTTTCTCTTCTTGCGCCAATCGCGCGCGCCGATCAGAAGATCGTCGCCGCCACCTCGGTGGACGGACCACAGCTGCGCACGATGATGGCGCAGATGTCCCCCGAGCAGAAGGCCGCCATGGGCAAGTACGGCATGGGAACTTCGATGATTTCCACCGTTTACGTCAGCGGTAAAAAGGTCCGCGCCGACACCAACGGCTCCGCAGTCCTGATGGACCCGATCGCCAAAACCGTGACGTCGCTCGATCGCGACAGCCACACTTATACGACGCGTCCATTCGATCCCGCAGCGATGAAGGGAGCGTCCGGCGTCAAGGCGAGCATCGTGGACGCCCACGATTCGAAGAAGCTCCTTGGCCATACCGCGCATCATTACAAAATGACGATCACAGCCAACTCGGGCTCCATGGCCGGCACTCCCATTCATGGCGATGTTTGGGTCGCGGCGGACATTGCGCAAACGCCGACACTGCCGACGGCTGGACCGGGCGCTGTGCTGCAGGCCGAGCTGCGAAAGATCAAGGGCTTCCCGCTCCTGACAGTCATCGCAGTTCCCAACAGTCCGACCGGACCGCTGACCGTCACCACCACCGTCAAATCCATTTCCAACGCGGCGCTGCCGGCGACGACCTTCAAAATCCCGGCGGGTTACAAAGCCAGCGCCCCCGGAGCCGGCGTAGGAGCGCCCGGAATGGGAATGCCTGGCCCCATGTAACGAAGCGGCTCACCATTCTATCTCTCAATCATGAGGCCCTGGCGGTAACCCGCCGGGGCCTTGTGTCGTTAATATCATTGAGAGATGCTCGCTTCCTGCATTTCCCCGCCAACATACCGGTTTTTCTCCCCCGCCCCAACCTTTCCCTCGTGTTCAATCGACTCCGGTCCGATAGTGAATCCAGATAACGATTTTCGCGTTCACATTGGGAGGCGCCGTAATGACATCCAAACTGCCGACTTTTGATTGGCGGCGCATACGCGCCGCCGCGTTCGTCTGCGTCTGCCTCGCCGTGCTGGCGCGATCGGCGGACGCCGCAGGGGCTCCCACAAACGCGGTGGATCTGTGCGCTGTGCAAAACGCGGGCGTCTCGGCGACGGCCCCTATGGGCTGGACGCTGGCGGCGAGCGGCGCAGGGACGAATGTCCGGCTGCGCAGCGCGGACGGAGCGATGGGAGCGGAATGGGGGCTGGCGGCGGTCGCCGTCCCGGCGCATGGCGAGAACGACGAACAAGGCGCGGACGATGCGGCCCGGATGCTGCTGACCCGATCGCTGCGCGCCATGGGCGACAGCGGCGCTCCCGCCGATTCCGCCGCGCCGCGCGCTTACGCCGGCTACTTCACCGGACGGCCCTTTGAGACACCCACGCATCGCGGCGTCCTCTTCACCCATCAATACCAGTGGGACGAAAACCAGAGCGTGGTTTCCTACTACATCGCCTGGGCGGACAAAGACCGCTGGAGCAGCGCGGGATTTGTCGCCGCCAATGTCGCCTTCTCAATCCACGCCCCGGCCCCGCAGTCGCCGCTCAACCCATTCTGGGCCGAGGGCAAGCAGGCCGAGGCCGAGGCCGGGCTGCGTCTCACTACGGACGCTTATAACCGGGAAGCGCATGTCGTTCGTCTTCCTTCCAAATCGTCCGCCCGTGTCTGCACACTCTCTCTCGGTTCCGCGCCGAATACGCAGTGTCCACGGACCGCAACTTCTCAAGTCGCGCGGAGCGACGAATAAAATCCATCCTAAACACAGTAAATCGGAGATCGCTTCGTTGAATATTGGTAAGAAACTTATGCTAATGAGCGTTGGCGGCATTGTCGTCAGCGCTCTTTCCCTCGTCGCCACCGGAGCGTGGCAAAGCGGCGTGTTCAGCGGGAAAGCCGCGAAAGAAGCGGCGAAACTCACCGACGCCGATCTGGACCACATCGCCGCCGGCGTTTACAACCTTGTGGAGACCCATGACAAGGCGATCCAGCAGCGGGTTTCCAAAGACGGTCTGACGGCCCAATACGTGCTCAACCACCACGGCGCCGTGGCGTTCACCGGCGGCAAGGTCCAATGGGAGGCGGTCAATCAGCTCAGCAAGGAAAAGCAGGTGGTCACGCTGCCCAGGATGTCGGTCGGCGGAACCTGGCTGGGCCAGAACAAGAACATCGACGTCCAGACTCCGATCGTGGACGAAATCTCCACTCTGACCGGCGCCGCCGTCACGATCTTCCAGCGTATGAACGCCAAGGGCGACATGCTGCGCGTCGCCACCAATGTACATACCAAGGCAGGCGCCCGCGCGGTGGGGACATTTATCCCCGTGGTCAACCCGGACGGCAAGGCTAACCCCGTGCTGGCGAAGGTCCTGCAGGGGGAGACGTTCCGGGGCAACGCCTTTGTCGTCAACGCCTGGTACATCTCGGGCTACGAGCCGATCAAAAACGCCAAGGGCGAAGTGGTCGGCGTTTTGTATGTCGGCGAAAAGCAGGAAAGCGTCCCAGAAATCCGCCAGGCCATCATGAGCACGAAGGTCGGAAAGACCGGCGGCATCACCGTGCTCGGCGCCAAGGGACAGCAGGAAGGCCATTATCTGATCTCGCAGGGGGGGCTTCAGGACGGCGCGGATGTCTCCGGAGAAAAAGACGCTCACGGAAACGCTTATATCGCATCGATCCTCGGCAAGGCGCGCACCCTTCAGCCGGAGCAACTCGCGACGGAGCGCTATTGGTGGAGCGACGGCAAAGCGCAGGATGCGCGGCGCAAGGTCTCCCGCATCGCCTACTACGCGCCCTGGGACTGGGTCATCTGCGTGACGGCTTATGAAGACGACTTCAACGGCTTCGACGCGCAGCTGGAGGCGGGACGCGCATCCATGCTCCAGGTCTTTCTCATCGTCGCCCTGCTGATCGCGGCGCTGGGCGGCGCGCTCAGCGGGATCTTTGCGCGCGGCATTTCACGGCCGCTCACGGAGATCGGCGCCGTCGCGAACGATCTGGCGGACGGCAAAATCGACCGGGAGATCGCTTATCGCCGCAAGGACGAGATCGGCGATCTTGCCGCCGCGTTTCGGCGGCTGATCCAGTACCAGCAGGACATGACATGCGTGGCGACCGCGATCGCCTCCGGAGACCTGCGCGGCAATATCACTCCCAAATCCGAAGGCGACTCCCTGGGACGCGCCTTTGCGAAGATGGTCTCCAGCCTGCGAACGCTGATCGGGCAGGTCTCCTCCAGTGCGGACGACGTCGCCGCGCGCAGCGAGTTTGTGTCTCAGGCCACGGCGCAGGCGACCGGAGTGGTGCAGGAGATTGCGCAGACGGTGCAGGATGTCGCGGCGGCGGCGGATCAATCGGCGGATGCCTGCCAGACCCTGGCTGAGGGGGCGGAACGCCAGGCGGCCTCCACGGAGCAGGCGGACAAGGGAATGCAAAGCTCGGCGGCGGCCGCCGCCGAAGCGGCGCGCTCATCAGAACAAGTCGCTCGGACGGCGCGGCAGGCGGCGGAGATCGCCGGCGATGGTGGCAAGGCGGTCTCCGAGACCATCGAACGGCTGGCGCTGATCCAGCAGCAAGTCGAGGCGTCGGCAAAGACCGTGGGGGCGCTT
This sequence comes from Capsulimonas sp., assembly GCF_039929585.1. NCBI lineage: Bacteria > Bacillati > Armatimonadota > Armatimonadia > Capsulimonadales > Capsulimonadaceae > Capsulimonas > Capsulimonas sp. Next base: position 2,648 of record NZ_JBDSQY010000364.1, on the reverse strand, counting down.
GGCGTTAAGAGCCATGAGATCGGCCAGATTGTCGAGACGATCGAACAGATCGCGGCGCAAACCAACCTGCTTGCTTTGAATGCGTCTATCGAAGCGGCGCGCGCCGGAGAAGCAGGACGCGGCTTCACGGTGGTGGCCGAAGAGGTGCGGAAACTGGCGGAACGGTCGTCAGCGGCGGCAAAAGAAATCGCCGACCGGATCGGGGGCATACAGATCGAGGTGAATGAAGCCGTCGCCGCAATGGAGACCAGCACGCGAGAGGTGAGCGCGGGCGCCGATCAGGGCCGCGAGACGGCGGACGCCCTGCGGCGGATCGTGGAAACGTCGAACGGCGTCGCCCGGGACATCCAGCTTGTCTGCGGCGCCGCCGAGGAAATGGCGGGATCTCTGGGCTCCGTGTCGGACACCGTCGCCGACGCGCGGCGCATCGGCGAAGACGGCCGCCGCTCCGTGGCGACCATGGCGAGCGCGGCCGAGCAGGTCTCGGACGGCGCGCAAAGAATGGCCGCGATGGCGCAAAATCAAGCGCGTATGGTCGGCGACGTCAGCGACGCCGCCGGGGAGCTCACCGTCATGGCCGGCGGCCTGCGCGCCATCGTCGGACAGTTTCAGCTTTTAAGCTCGGAAGAAGTCCGGGACATCCAGAGAGCCGCATAAAAACCGCATCAGAAACTGTAACCAAATATTAATGTTAAGACCCAAGCAGAGTGAGGCGATTTGACGCGCACAAGTATAATAATAAAGAAAGGCGGGTAATGATACGGAATAATCAAGTGATTATTCTCCGTGTGCTGACGGAAGTTGGCAAGGCCGAAGGCAGTTTCTGATGAACGGCGCTGGAAATATTTTGACACGATCCATAACTAATGACCAAGATGGATACGACTGCCTCGCCGGCGGTGGAGAAATGGGCGCACGTATGCGCGCCCTGGATTGGTCCACGACTCCCGTCGGCCCGGTCTGCGATTGGCCGCAAAGCCTGCGCACGGCGGTCAGTATCTGCCTGGGGTCGGGACATCCGATTGAAATTTGGTGGGGTCCGCAGTACGTCAGGTTCTACAACGACGCCTATCGGCCGATCCTTGGGTCGGGCAAGCATCCGCAGTTTTTAGGGCGACCGGGCCAGGAATGCTGGTTCGAAATCTGGGATGAGATCGGTCCCATGCTGGACGGCGTTCGGGAAACAGGCATCGCCACCTTCTCCGAAAACTATCCGCTGATGGTCACCCGCAATGACGAAATTGAGGAGACGTACTTCACCTTCTCCTACGGTCCTTTGCGCGATGAAACCGGCGGCGTGGGCGGGATTTTTTGCGCCTGCCGCGAGACTACGGCCGAAGTCCTGACCGCGCGCCGCCATCGGACCCTGCGGGAGATGACCGTCCACGCCGCGTCGGCGCAGGACGCCGTCGAGGCCAGTCTCAAGGTGCTCACCGACAATCCCTCCGATATTCCCTTCGCGCTCGTGTATCTGATGGACAACAACTATGCCGCCCGCCTCGCCGGATCGGCCTGGGCGACTCCGAATTCGCCGGTCGCTCCGCGCACGATCGATCTGCGTTCCGACGTTCCCGACAGCTGGCCACTCGCCCTGGCCGCAAACGGGCCATTCATCGTGGAGGACCTGACCGCACGGTTTGAAGCGCTGCCCACGCCGCGCTGGCCGGAGCCACCCCGCTCTGCGCTGATCCAGCCGATCGCAGTCGACGGAGACGGATCGCAGCGTGGCTTCGTGGTGCTGGGGATCAACCCAAGGCACGAGATGGACGCTGATTATTACGAATTTCAAGAGATGGTAGTCAGCCACATCGGCACGGCGATCGAGGCGGGGCGCATTCAGCAGCGCGAGCACGCCATCGCCACACAGCTCCAGGCCGCGCTGCAGCCGGAGTTGCCCACCGCCATCCCCGGACTGATCCTGGCCGACCATTACCGGCCCGCCCTCAGCGAGGCGGAGATCGGCGGCGACTTTTATGACGTATTTACCGCTGACAAGGGCGTGACGTACATGGTGGTTGGCGATCTTTCCGGCAAAGGTCTCGCCGCCGCCTCGCAGGTCGCGACCGTCCGAAACATGCTTCGCTTCTCCCTGTACAATAGCGCCACGACGGCTAGCGCCATCTCGGCTCTCAACGACACTATCGCCGACTACAACCTGCTGGCGGGATTCGCAACGCTGTTCGTGGGGCAGTACGACGCCGGCGCGCGCCTCTTCACCTATGTCAACTGCGGCCAAGAACCGGGACTGCTGCGCCGGGCGGCCGACGGAGCGATTGAGGAGTTGGCGCCGACCGGGCCGGTGCTGGGCGCCCAGTCACGCGCCGATTTCCGAGAAGTCTCTCTTCCGGTGGCGCACGGCGACACGCTGGCGATCTTCACGGACGGTCTGACGGAAGTCGGCTCCCGCCGCACCGAGCTGCTCGGACTTGCGGGCGTCAAAACCCTCCTCGCCGATGCGCCCACGGACGACGCCGCCGCCATCGCCGCCAGCCTCATCGCCGGCGTGGAGGCCTACGCGCAGGGCGGCGTCCGCGACGACCAATGCCTTCTCATTAGCGTCATCGACGGCGTGCGGTAAATCCACAACCGTTCTCCTCGGATTCGGCCTTGGCCAGGGTATATCAAACGCAAAAAAGCGAGAGCCATTT
>NZ_JBDSQY010000363.1:0-12170 GCF_039929585.1 Capsulimonas sp. | reverse complement strand
CTTGGGGACTGGCGTGGTTTGCGCTGGTGACGTTTGTGCTATCGTTCCCGGAGTTCGGCGCCAAGGCAGGTGGGGCGATTACTGCCGTGCTGACGTTCAAAGTCATGTGGCAGAAGATGCGCGGCCGGCCGATCAAGGCGAAGCACTTGCTGGTAGGACTGGCGATTGGGGTGGGGGTTGTGCTGTTCTGGGGAATCGTGGGGCACTTTCTGGGGCTGCGGCGCACGCATATCGATACGGCGGTAGGCGCCCTGGAAGACTATCGGTTCGGGTATATTATGGGAGTCGCTCGGCGTAAAGCGGAGCTTGCGTTGCATGTTGCGCTGTATCCGGGAACGCTTTTGGGGCTCGCTGGGTTAGGAATTCTTGTCACGATAGGCCGCTCGCTTCTGAAGCGCCCATTGGGGCGGTTTTTGGAGACGCGTCCAGCGTATCGGGCGGTGCTGGAAGCAGGCGCGGCGGGCTGTATCGTCTGCGCTTTGTTTAACGACTCTGGTGTCGTGGCCGCCATTTTACTATTGATCACGATCGTTCTGCCCGTGCTGCACGATCTGCTGGGAGAAGAACGTTGCGATTTGTCGCCCTCGACATAGGGGAAGTGCGGGTGGGCGTCGCCGTCTGCGACCAGCTGGAAATTGCCGCCTTCCCCGTCTGCACGGTGCGCCGGGTGGGGAACCTGAAGCGCGATGTGGCGGCGCTGGCCGCTGTGATCGCCGAGCAGGAGGCCGACGCCGTTGTGTGCGGTCTGCCGCTTTCGCTGGACGGCGAGATCGGGCCGCAGGCCCAGCGCGTGCAGGGCTTTATGAAGGCCATGGAGCGCGCGACCGGGCTGAAGACGGTTTACTGGGACGAAAGTCTGACCAGCGTGGACGCCCATGACGTGCTGATCGCGCAGGGCGTTTCCCGGGCGCGTCGCCGCGAGCTGGTCGATCAAATGGCGGCTGTTTTGATTCTCGACGGATATCTGGAGCACAGGCGCATGACCGCCGCTCCGCGCGACGCCATTGTTTAAACATTCTTTCCATTCGCTTCCACGCACGAAACTCTTATGAAATCGAAACCTCGCCGTTCCCGCATCGGCCGCGTCGCCGCCTTCGCGGTGCTGCTATTCGTCATCGCGATCGTCGTCCTTGGCGGCTTCTTGATTGAAACTTCCCTGCTCAGTCCTCGCTCCACGACCGGCCCCGTTCGGACTGCCTACGTGACCGTACGTCCCGGCATGACGGAAAAAGAGATCGGGGAGATGCTGGAGAAGAAGCGGCTGGTGCGGCGCGGTCTGGGGTTTGTCCTCGCGGCGCGTCTGGATGGTCTGTCGGGTAAGATGAAATCCGGCCGCTATCAGCTTTCGTCGTCGATGAAGCCGCAGCAGATGGCCGCGCTGATCTCCGAAGGCAAGACTGCGGCCGCGCCGGTGGTGATCCCCGAAGGGTTCACGGCGGAGCAGATCGCGAAACGTCTGGCGGCGCGCGGTGATGTGGATGAGAAAGAGTTTCTGCGCCTCGCGCAAACCGATGGACTTTCATTCCATGTGGACGGATTTACGCCGCCCAGCGCCAATCTAGAAGGTTATCTCTTTCCGGACACTTACGATATCCCCAAGGACATGAGCGCGCGAGACATCATCACGATGATGGTGCGGGAATTCGCCGACAAAGTCATCGTTCCTCACAAGAAAGAATTCGCTTCCAGCAAGGTTTTGCGCGACACTATCACGCTCGCGTCGCTGGTGGAGCGCGAGGCGGAAGTGGACTCGGATCGCCCGTTGGTGGCGGCGGCTTTGAGCAACCGATTGAAGATCGGAATGCGTCTTCAGTGCGATGCGACGGTGCAATATGCGCTGCCGGGTCACAAAGCGCGATTGTTCTATAAGGATTTGCGGGTAGAATCTCCGTATAACACATACCTGCATGCCGGTCTGCCGCCCACTCCCATCGCCAATCCCGGCGTTTCGAGCATTGAAGCGGCTCTGCATCCGGCGCAGGCGGACTATCTGTACTACGTCGCCCGTCCCGACGGCCGTCATATCTTTACGGCGACATTGGCGGACCACAATCGCGCCGTGGCGCGGATGCGCGCGGAGCGCGCTTCCCAGCTTTAAACCACGCTTCGGCTATTTCAAGGATCCACATGGCCAAATTCATGCAACTGCTGACTCCCACCTGGGTGGTGGAGTCGGTGAAAGATGTCGACCCCGCGGCGCTGAAAGCGCGCGGGATCACCGCGATCATTACCGATCTCGACAACACTCTCGTCCCGTGGCGGCACTACGATATCGCTCCGGGCGTCATCGAGTGGCTGGCGAAGCTCGAAGTTGAAGGGATCAAGATCTGTATCGCTTCGAACACGCTCCATATGGAGCGGCTTCAGCAGCTTGCCGATACGATGGGCATCCCCTTTGTCGACCGGGTGCGCAAGCCGCATACGGGCGGCTTCCTGCGCTCCATGCAGGCGATGGGATCGACCCAGGAAAACACCGCCGTGTTCGGAGACCAGATCTTCACGGATGTTCTGGCCGGCAATCGACTGGGACTGAAGACGATCTTGATCCGGCCGCCGCTGTCGCGTGAGGAGTTCTTCTCGACGCAAATGGTGCGTTATGTCGAGAATTATGTCATCCGTAAGCTGCGCGAACAGGGACAGTGGCCGGCGGCGCGCAAGATCGCGGAAGTGCTGGAGTCCATGCCCGATCCCTCCACGCCTCAAGGCCGCACGATCGTCGCGTCGATTGTCAGCGTCCCCGTTCTGCTGCTCGGCGGCGCAGCGCTCTTTGCCTACACCGTCTGGCGGCGCAAGCGAAAATGACACTCCCCATTTCGGGCCGCACGCGCGTTGTCGGCGTGTGGGGCTCTCCCGTCTCTCACTCCCTCTCGCCGCGAATGCATAACGCGGCGCTTGCGGTTTTGGGCGTAGACTGGGTCTATGTCCCTTATACCGTGCAGCCGGACCATGCGGAGGCCGCCGTGCAAGCGGTTCGCGCTCTCGATTTGGTCGGCGTGAATGTAACCGTGCCTTTGAAGGAACGGATCGCCCCGTACCTGGATCATGTGGACGAGGCGGCGGTCCGTATCGGCTCCATCAACACCATCAAGAATGACGGCGGCGTTCTGACGGGGTACAGTACGGACGGCGAAGGGTTTGTCCGCGACTTGCAGGATCTGGGCTGGCCTACCGAGAGGTTAAATGTTTATCTTCTGGGCGCGGGCGGCTCAGCGCGGGCGCTGGCTTACGCGCTGGCGGAGCGCGAATGCCATGTTGTGATCGCCAACCGCACCGCCGCGCGGGCCGAGGATCTTACAGAGTTAGTCAATCGCTACTTTCCTGGCTCCTCCACCGTGGCTCCCTGGGGCGGGGCGGCGGGGGCCAAGATCGATTTGATGGTCAATACGACTTCGCTGGGGATGACGCCTCAGGTGGACGATGCGCCGGAACTGCCGAGCGGCAACTTCACCGGCGTCCGTTACGTATATGATATTATCTATAACCCGGAAGAGACCCGTTTTTTAAGGGGGGCTCGGGAAGCGGGATGCAGCACTTCCAATGGATTGGGAATGCTGGTGCGGCAGGGGGCGGCGGCGCTTGGGATCTGGCTGGAGCGGCCGATCGGCCCGGAGGCGCTGGCGGCGATGGAACTCGCGGTCGCGTCCCGGACGTAGAATGTAATCCTGGTAAACATACGGCGATTGAGAACAGTAGTTACGGGTACTTGCGCTGATAATATCGATGTGATATAATAAGGCCACGATCTATACCACATGGTCTTGAAAGTGTCTCAAATCCCAACTGCCTCGGCGTCTTGTAGGTGCTGCGTTTCTTTCTAAACATAGCTCTATTTTATTCTTTTCCCCATTCTCGCCGCGCCGCTTAATGTGTGCGTATGACGAGGATTTCAGTAGCTGAGCAGGACGGACAGGATGCGGGTGTTTGAGGAGGCAGGCTTTCGAAATGGTTATGCAAAAAAAGAGCCTAGGTGAAGTGCTCGTCGAAAAAGGCGTGATCTCGCAGGAGCAGTTCCGGCAGGCGCGAGAAGTGCAGAAGAGCGCGCCGGGAGACCTGGGAAATATCATTCAGGACCTCGGTTTCGCTTCGGAACGAGACGTGACGAGCGCCCGCGCGGCGTCGATCAACATTCCGTTCTACGACTTCTCGCGCACGCCCCCGGACCCGGCGGCGCTGCGATCCGTTCCCGAGCATATTGTGCGGCGTTATGGCCTGTTTCCGGTCATGCGCGATTCGAGCAGCACGCCCAACAAGCTGATGGTTGCGGTGAGCGATCTCCAGTCGAGCGAGCCGGGAATCCAGGACTTGCGTCTGGTGACGCGCTGTCAAGTGAAAGCGGTTCTCGCGACGAAAAGCGAAATTGAGGAGGCGATCAACCGCGCCTACTCGTCGCAATCCGCGAAGCCGATGAACGGCAACGGCGCGGTCGCTCCGGGCCGAGGCGCAAACGGACAGATCTCGGGTCTTCCGGACATCATCAAGACCGAAAACAGCGGCGTTCCGGCGATCCCTGGTGCGGAGACGGAGAACACTCCGGCCGTTATGGGCGCCAATGGCGTTCCGGCGATCCCGGAAGGGGAAAGCGCTCTGGCGAAGGCGATCGGCCTGGACCTGGGCAGCATGACCGGCGACCTGCTGGACTCGGAGGATGAGAACAGCGTCGAGAAGATGTCGGAGGAAGCTCCGATCATCCGTATCGCCCATGCGCTCGTTCAGGAAGCGATCCGGCAGAAAGCTTCGGATATCCATATCGAGCCTGGACAGAAGGGCGTGCGTATTCGCTATCGCATCGACGGCGTTTTGAACGAACAGATGACGGTTCCGAAGCACATCCAGAACCAGTTGATCGCGCGCTTCAAGATCATGGCGGATCTCAATATCGCCGAGCGCCGCGTTCCGCAGGACGGGCGTATTCCGATCAAGCACGAGGGCAAGGACTTCGACCTTCGCGTTTCCTGCTGCCCAACGTTCTTTGGCGAAAAGATCGTTATGCGTATTCTGGACAAGACGAGCGTTTTGCTGGGCCTCAACAAGCTTGGCTTCTCGCCCGACGTTCAGACGAAGCTCGAAGAGATGGTCTCGCAGCCGAACGGAATGGTCCTGACCACCGGCCCCACGGGTTCCGGCAAAACGACCACGCTGTATTCGATCCTGAACAAGATCAACTCATCCGAGAAGAATATTATCACGATCGAAGACCCGGTCGAGTACCAGCTCGCCGGCGTTTCGCAAGTGCAGATCAATAAGAAGGCGGGCCTGACCTTTGCAGCCGGTCTGCGATCATTCCTTCGCCAGGACCCGGACATCATCATGGTCGGAGAAATGCGCGACCTGGAAACCTGCCAGATCGCCGTGGAAGCGTCCCTGACCGGTCACCTGGTTTTGAGCACGCTGCACACCAATGATGCTCCTTCCGCTGTCATGCGACTTGCGGATATGGGCATTGAGAACTATTTGATCGCCGCGACCGTTATTGGTATTATGGCCCAGCGCCTTTGCCGAAAGATCTGTTCGAACTGCAAGGCGCCTTACCAGGTTCCCGCCAGTGAGCTGGTCCGCTTCGGCCTGGTGGTCGAGAACGCCAACCAGATGGTGACCCTTTACCGGGGATCCGGATGTGAGGAGTGCCGGCACAAGGGCTATAAAGGCCGAATTGGTCTTTACGAACTGCTGCAGATGAACGAAGAGCTCGCGGAGCTTGTCGTACGCCGCGCGCCGGTCGCCGACCTTCGGGAAGCGGCGAAGGCGAATGGAATGAAGGAATTGCGCGAGGACGGCCTCATAAAGATTCTAGACGGCCTGACGACACCGGACGAAGTCATGCGTGTCGTCTTCACCGCCGGTTTCTAACGTCCGTGCAGGTGTTTTTGCCCTCCCGCCAAGCGGCGCGTCCGCGAGATATTCGGCGGGAGGGCTTACGCTTTATTAGAGGAGTAGCAATTATGTCCGAGTCGATCGGCGGTCAGGGACAACAGCCGCCCTATAATCGGCAGCCGGGAGCCCCTCAGCCCGGAGCGCAGCAGCGCGGAGGATACACTCCTCCCCAGGCGCAGAACGGTGGCTACACGCCTCCGCAAGGGCAGCAGGGCGGTTACGCGCCTCCACAAACTCAACCAAGCGGTGGCGGTGGCGGCTATGCGCCGCCGCCGGGGCAGCAGGCTCCGCCGCAGCAGGGCGGCTACTCTCAGCCCCCACAGCAGCCCAACTACGGCCAGAATAATATACCGGGCATGGATCAAATGCCGGCGCCTCAGGTGAAGAAGAAGCCGATCGATCAGGTCCACTTGGACGAATTGCTGGAAGTCATCATCGATATGGGCGGCTCCGACCTCCATATCGCCTCTGGCATTCCGCCCGTCATCCGCACCAACGGCGCGCTTGTGCCCACGATGTATGAGAACTGCACGCCATTGGACGTGCAGCAGATGATGTACGCGATTCTGACCGACGAACAGATTCAGAAGTTCGAAAGCACCTGGGAGCTGGACTTTTCCTATGCGCTGCAAAAGCGAGCTCGTTTCCGCGTCAATATCTACAAGGACAAGGGAAGCGTGGCGGCCTCGCTGCGTTTGATCCCGACGAAGATTCCGTCGCTCCAGGACCTGGGGCTTCCGCAGATTGTCGAGAAGCTTACCCATACCAAGCGCGGCTTGATTTTGGTGACCGGCCCGACCGGTTCGGGAAAATCGACGACGCTTGCGGCGATGATCAACCACATCAACACGAGCCGCTCGGAGCACGTCATTACGATCGAGGACCCGATCGAGTACCTGCACTCTCATAAGATGTCGGTCATCAACCAGCGTGAGCTGGGAATGGACACTAAGAGCTTCCCGAACGCGCTGCGCGCCTGTCTTCGTGAAGATCCCGACATCATCCTGGTCGGCGAAATGCGAGACCTGGATACGATGCAGCTCGCGATTTCCGCCGCTGAAACCGGTCACCTTGTCTTCGCGACCTTGCACACCAACTCGGCCGCGACTTCCGTCGACCGTATCGTCGACGGTTTCCCGCCCGGGCAGCAGGGGCAGGTTCGCCTTCAGCTCTCGAATAATATTCAGGCTATCATCGCCCAGCAGCTCATTCCGCGCGCCAATGGTCAGGGGCGCGTCGCGGTCCAGGAGATCATGATCGCCACGCCCGCCATCCGGAACCTGATCCGCGAGGCCAAGGCGCATCAGATTACCTCGGCAATCCAGACCTCGGGCAATGTTGGAATGATCACCACGGATCAGGCGCTGCGCGATCACTACATGCGCGGCAATATTTCCTACGAAGCGGCGACATCACGTGCGCACAACTTGGATGAGCTGAAGAAGATGCTCGCCATTGACGCCAGCGAGAACGCTTCCGGGAGCGGTCCCGCCGGATATCAGCGGCCTCAGCGATAGATCGAACCGTTTGAAGCGAAATCCCGTTATTGAGTAAATAAATGGGAACGAATAAGCGCCCGGCGATTGGAATCGCCGGCTAAAGTCTGCGTGAAACCTGTTTATAAAATAAATCGGGATCGACTGGAAAATATACTGGGATTTTCGCGTCGCTTGCGGGCATAATTGAATATGCAAGCAAGCGTGCTGCTCGTAACTGGCAGGACGCGAATCCCCTGTGCCCCAGCTGTGAAGGGAGCGATTGAGAATGCCGACATATGCATATTCCGTCCGTGACGCGGCCGGCGTGCTGCGAAACGGAACCTCGGAGGCGGAAAACCCCGATGTCCTCGCGAGGCGACTGCGCGAGCAGGGCTTCGTTATCTCGGAGATCAAGCAGGCCCGCGCGAAGAAGGCGGGCGGCGGATCGTTTCTAGATAACCTTCAGCAGATCAAGCTGACCGAGCTTTCGATCATGTGCCGCCAGTTCTCGACAATGGTCGACGCCGGCGTTTCGCTGGTGCGCTGCCTTTCGGTTCTCGGTGAGCAGACCTCCAATGCGCGCCTGCGCCGCATTCTTCTGGACATTCAGAAGGAAGTGGAGGCCGGACAGTCGCTGTCGCGCAGCATGGGGAAATATCCCAACGTTTTCAACAATCTCTTTATCGGCCTTGTTCGCGCCGGAGAGGTTGGAGGCGTCCTGGAAGAGACTTTGCAGCGTCTGTCCACGTTCTTGGAAAAGGACGTTGAGCTGCGCCGCAAGGTCAAATCGGCGCTGACTTATCCAACGATCGTCGTCATCGCCGCCGTCGGCATCGTCGTTGGTCTGTGTACGTTCGTCGTTCCGAAGTTTATTCAGCTGTTTAAAGATCTCGGCGTCAAGGAATTCCCGGCGCTGACGCTTGGCCTCATGGCCTTCTCCAACTTCCTGACCGGAAAGTGGTACTGGTGTATCGCCATCGTGGTGCTCGGAAGGATGGCGCTGACGGCGTTTGTCAAAACGAAGTTTGGGAGATACGCCTTCGACCGATTGATGATCAAGATGCCCGTCTTCGGGCCGCTGAACCACAAGGTCGCCCTGGCGCGTTTCGCCAGAACGCTGGGCACCCTGCTGGTTTCGGGCGTTCCGATCTTGCAGGCGTTGGAAACGGTCTCCGGTACGGTCTCCAACGTCGTTATGTCCGACGCCATTATGGAAGCGCGCGCGCGCATCCGTGAAGGTGACCGGATTGGCGATCCGCTGATCAAATCCAAGCTGTTCCCCCCGATGGTCATCCATATGATCTCGATCGGCGAGGAATCAGGTTCGCTCGACGCGATGCTTGGGAAGATTGCCGACTTCTACGAAGATGAGGTCGATGCGGCGCTGGCGTCTCTGGCCGCCGCCATCGAGCCGCTGCTGATCTGCTTCCTGGGCGTCGCGGTCCTTCTCATTGTTCTTGGTATGTTCATGCCGATGGTCGCTCTGATCCAAAGCCTCTCTGGCGGCGACGGTGACGACGGCGGTGAATAAGGGGAGCATTGCGTGAGTCTCTGGTTGTGGGTGGCTGTCGCCTTCCTTTACGGTATCGCCATTGGCTCGTTCTTAAACGTCGTGATTTGGAGGCTGCCGCGTGGCGGAAGCGTCTCCAAGCCGACCTGGTCCTATTGTCCCCAGTGCGAGCACCGGCTGGGGACTCTCGATCTCTTTCCCGTCTTCTCGTTCCTCGCGCTTCGATGCCGCTGCCGCTACTGCCGCGCGCCGATCTCCTGGCGATATCCCAGTATTGAACTGCTCACGGGGCTGCTATTCGCGGCGGTCGCGTGGCGCTTCGGGGGGACCGCAGACACTGTTTTCTATTGCCTCTTTGTCGCGGCGATGATTTGCGTGTTCTTTATCGATCTAGAGCACTTCATCATCCCCGACGGCTTGAACTGGTTCGCGGCTCTGGTCGGATTCGCCCACAACGCCTTCGCGTTCTACTATCTCCACGAACAGGGACAAACGGGCAAGCTCTTCGGCGTTTCGATGCCGGCGTCTTTGGCCGGCGCGCTCGGTTATGGCGCGATCATTTACGGCATTGGCCTAGCGTCCTATGTCGTCATTGTTGCGCTGATCGATAAGAACAAGAGTTTTTTCGCTGCATTTTGGGAATATATTCGGGACAATGTGCTTGACTGGATCTTTATCGTCGCGCATTATGTCAGCTATGTGATCCCGCCGCTCCGTCGCTTTGTCGAACCCGCGCCCCCGACTGAAGGTTTCACCGCCGAAGAGATCGAATCGGATGAGGAGGCTGGGGGAATGGGCGGCGGCGACGGTAAGCTGGCCGCAGCGATTGGCGCAAACTTGTATCTCGCGGGAGCCATGCAATCCGCGCTATTCGCCGTCGCAATTGGCGCGCTCGTTGGGGTGGTGACGATTATCAAGCAGCGGCGGCGGCTCGGCGGGCGAACCGCCATTCCGTTCGGTCCGGCAATGGTGATGGGCGCGCTGGTGGCTCTCTTCTTCGGCGATGCTATTGTCGCGTGGTATATCCACAACTTCCTCTCTTTCCCCGGCGGACCCTTCGGCCCCCCGTCCGGCGGTCCCAGTTCCGCGTCGCCGGGACTGTTATGGTAGTCGAAAAAGAATTTCAAATTCTTTTTCAAAATCCGGGAACATTAACGCAGGCCGCGTCGTCAACCATAAGTTGCACTGTAACTACACCCAGACAGCACGTTTCTCTGGCTCGTGGTTCCGACCGGTTTCTCTGCAAAGACGCAAGATCCTTTGGAATGAACGTATGAAAAAATCGTGTCGTCAGACAAACCAAGCTTTCACTTTGATTGAGCTCCTCGTCGTGATAGCCATCATCGCGTTGCTCGTCGCGATCATCCTCCCTGCGATTTGGGGAGCGAAAGAAAAGGCGCGGCAGACCCAGACCATATCCAATATGAAGCAGATCTGGACGGCCTACGAGCGATACCGCAGCGACAACAAGCAGCAGCCTCCCTCGGTTCTTTTTTCTTATGCCGTGACCGGCAAGGATATGAATAGCATTCGAACTTCGGCTCGAGGCGGATTGTATCCTCGTTATATCAATGATGTTTCGGTATTTACCTGCCCTAATAGTACGGCGACACCCTCCGACGTTGCGGCTGGAGTGTCACTCAGTTCAATTAATCCTACCACTGGGGCGCTAGTCCCTCTGCTTGATCCACCTGTCACGGGAACAGCTCCCGCACTGTACAAAGCTGATGCGTTTGACGTTAGCCCAAAGGTGACCGGCCCCAATGCAATCGATGATGCGACTTCCGTTATTCGCTACCGTCCGGCTTGGACCGACATGACCGGCCCGGCGGCCGCAGGTGTCTCGGCGGCGGATTATGCGCGGCAGCCGATCTTCCCCTCGCCGCCGGGAGACACGTATTTGACCAGCACCACGTATCACGTGAAGAACCAGAATAAAGTGATTGTGCTGTTCGAGAGCGGCACGGTGAAGACTTTAGACGCTTCGGTGTTTGACGACAATGGCGGTAACTTTTGGAAACTCCATCGATGAAACAATTCAAAAACAATCCTGAGACCGTCGCGGCGAAAATGAACCGTGGCTTCTCGCTGATCGAGCTCCTCGTGGTGATAGCCATCATTGCCTTGCTCGCGGCCATTATCTTCCCGGTCTTTTCGACCGTTCGAGAGAATGGGCGTCAAAAGTCATCGCTTGCGAATCTTCATGATATCTCGACCAAGCTTGAGCAGTACAAGCTCGATCACAAAACATATCCCAGCGTACTGTTTGGCCGCGCTTATCCGCCCGGCGCCCCAGTGGCGATGGACAAAGCTTACGAAGCGGCGCTGGCGGATGGGGTTGCGGACCAGTATTTCGATGGCCTGTATCCGGAATATATCCGCGACGTGAACAGCTTCAAGGACGGCAACAATCCAACCTCGGATCTCACGGCTGTTCAGCCGGTGACGACGCTGACGATGGTTCCATCATCCGCGACGCCCGGGATCGAAGGCAATGTCGTCCCGGTCACCACATCGTTTTACACTGCCGACGCCTATGACATGAGCCCGAGGGTAACCGGAACAAATCAGATCGGTACGGATTATGTTTCTCGCTACAATACGTCGTGGACGGACATCACTACCGGGGGCGTTGCACTGGGCGGCTTGAGCGATGAACAGTATCGCCGCCAGCTGCGCTGGCAGAACCCGCCGTCGAATACATATGTCACCTCGACTTCGTATCACGTCCGGTTCGCCAATAAGGTTCTTGTCTTGTTCCAAAATGGCTCGGCTAAGAATTACGACTCGTCGCTCTTCCTGCAGCCGGGAGCGGACAGCGATGTGACGCCGGCGAGCGGCGTATCGGCCGCCAAATTTTGGCTGATGACTCCGTAACGACGGCATTGACGGATCGACTGTGAGCGATTATGAACTCTGTGTACGCACCATTGAAAAACCGCAGCGCCGCTCGACGAGGAACGTCCCTCATCGAGATCCTGGTCGTGCTTGTCATCCTGGTTTTCGGGATTTTGAGCGTGATTCGGCTGTTCCCGGCCGGCTTCCTTGTCTTCCGGGCCACCCAGAACCATGGCGTTGGTCAGCGGGTCGCGCAGTCGCTGCTGGAAAGTATCACCAAGGACACGACTTCGATCGCGGATGGTGTTTACGTTTATAACGATCTCCTCGGCTTTGATCCAACCATTGCGCCGGGTGATCTCACGGCTTACAAGAACGATCCCGCCAATCCGGAATTCACGGACATTAATAAAGCTCGCTATGTACGTAATGAAACCATTACCGTTCCGCCGTCGCGTCCCGTTCCCACCGCT
>NZ_JBDSQY010000362.1:0-6369 GCF_039929585.1 Capsulimonas sp. | reverse complement strand
GGTCCCCCAGAATTGGGGCGGAGGGGCTATCCTACTCTAGTGGGGCGGAGGGGCCGAAGCTTTGCCCGTTCAAGTTGAAATGTTTCAGTAGTCTCGTATCGACGAATCGCCAAGGAGAATCGACTGTGTCAAAGAACAATGGGGCCGCGCGCTCCGCGCTGATCGTTTGGGGCGGGTGGGACGGACACCAGCCCAAGGAAGTCGCCGAGATCTTTGCAAGTGAACTGCAAACGCGGGGTTTTGAAGTCGAAGTGTCCGACACGCTCGACGCATTTCTCAACGCCGACAAGCTGAAGGCGCTGGATTTGATCGTTCCTGTGTGGACGATGGGGACCATTACGGGCGAGCAGCTCAATCCCGTGCTGGAGGCGGTTAAGGGCGGCGTCGGCATCGCGGGATGTCACGGCGGCATGTGCGATTCGTTCCGCAATGAGACCGAGTGGCAGTTCATGACCGGCGGGCAGTGGATTTCGCATCCCGGCAATGATGGGACGGAATATACCGTTCGTATTACGGACACGAATCACTTCATCACACAGGGCAGCCCGGCGGAGTTCGCGGTAAAGTCCGAACAGTACTATCTGCATACGGACCCTTCGAACCATGTGCTGGGCGTCACCCAATTTCCCGTCGCCGATGGGCCTCACGTAAAGAACGGTCCGTTCGATATGCCGCAGATTTGGACGCGTTACTACGGTGAAGGCCGGGTGTCTTACAATGCCCTGGGGCATCAGGCGAATATCGTCACCCAGAGGGAAGTTCTTCCCCTCATGGTGCGCGGACTGCTCTGGGCCGCGCACGCGGAAGAAGCATTGTAGCCGTTCGTTTCACATGGAAAAGGCCGGCGACCAATTTAGGGTCGCCGGCCTTTGTGTTCAAATTTTGCGGAAGAATTAGGCGGGAGCGGTCACGCCTTTTTTCTTGTGATCGTGTCGGCTTGCTGCCCACTTGAGCTTCTGTTCCGGGGTAAGGAGCGCCTCGATCTGCGTGCGCATCTCTTTGCGGATCGGCTTCATCTGCTCTTTTTTCTCTTCTGGAGTCAGCGCCGTGTTTTTGCGGATCGCCATCATCTTTGGGGCCTCGGCCTTGTAGATGTCCTTAATCTTCGCCTTCTGGTCGTCGGTCAGCGCCAGCGTTTCCGAAAGCTTGGCGAGCTGCTTCATTTCGCCGGCTTTGCCCTTACCCTTGCCTCCGGCCGCGAAGCCTGGCGCCTGCGCCAGCATGGAGCCGCCCACGGTCAACAGAACGGCGACGATCATTGCTTTCTTTATCATTCGGTTTCCTCCCGCCAGTAATGTGCGCGAACTGTTCGCGCTACAGTGCTATGGACGCGGTGAAGACCGGTTAGTTCATTCGGAATTTTCTTTCGTCAAAACGTCATGAGTCGAAGTCCGCCGCGCTCGGAGATGACGGTTGGCGCCGAGAAATTGGCGTGCTGGGGCTGGAGCTCCAGGGCGGGCGCGGCATGGAGGCGCGGCGTGGCGAACATCGCGTCCCGCAGCGCTTCCACGATTTGCAGGTCATGCGGTGTTTGGGTCGCCAGAAGAGCTTCTTTGACGGGGCAGGGCGCGACTTCGAATACGGGAATGCCGTGGGATGCAAGCTGGCGTCCCCAACCGTTCGCAAGCGCTGAGAGGGCGTTGGCGGAGGCCGCGTAAACGGCTTCCGAGGCGACGAACGCTTCCGTCTCCAGCGGGGTGGGGTTGTAGATCACGATGCCGCCTCGGTGCTGACGGCGCAGATGGGGTGTCAGCGCCTGAACGGCGTACAGGGCGCTTTTGACATTGACCTGCATCGTCAGATCGAACTCCTGATCGGTCACGTCGAGCGCGCTCAGTTTCAGGACACGGTTGACGGCGTGGACGAAGGCGTCCACATGTCCGTACTTTTCGAAAACTTGGGTCATCAGGGCGTCCGCCTGGGTGCGGTCGGCCATGTCGGCGGTGATCGCGACCAATCGGCCCTTCTCCGCCTGGCTGGAAAGCGCCTCAATGCGGAACATCCGCCGCCGCGCGACGGCGATGACGGTCGCCCCCTCGCTGTGAATGAGCCGGCGCACCGTGGCGTAGCCGACGCCGCTGGAGGCTCCGGTGACAATCACCACCTTGCCTTCCATTGCCGGTTCCTGGATCATTCTAGACATATGCCAAATTCCTCCCAACTGAGATTATCGGCAATTATACGCCGCCGCCTTACCCCTGAAAGAAGCAAATACCCATTCGCTTCTCCGGTGTGCTACAATGATCCGACAATCACCCTGGAACGAAAAATTCGCATGGCAGTAACGGTCAATGCATTCACCACCCACTTCTTCACAACATACGCCCGATGATAGCGCGAGCGGCGATCTGGCGCGTATGCTGGCGCAGCGAAACGCCGAGCTGGATCAATTCGCCTATGTTGTTTCCCACGACTTGCGCGCTCCGCTGCGCGGGATCGCCAATCTGGCCAAGTGGATCGAGGAAGATCTTGGCGACCAGATCCCGGAAGAGACCGCCGGCCAGCTTGCCCTGCTGCGAAATCGCGTCCATCGCATGGACGCCATGATCCAGGGCATCCTGCAATATTCGCGCGTTGGTCGTGTCGATACTCAGATGGAGATGGTTGATAGTCGCACGCTTGTCGCGGAGGCGATTGACCTGCTGGCGCCGCCGCCGACTGTCGAGGTTCGCATGGAAGGCGACTTTCCAACTCTTCCCGCGAACTTCACAGTATTGGAGCAAGTCTTTTTGAACTTGATCGGCAATGCGATCAAGCATTGCGGAAGCGCCGAGGCTCAGGTTCGTGTTATCGGCGTGGATCATGAAGAGTTCTGCGAGTTTCATGTTGTGGATAACGGCCCTGGGATCGAGCCTCAATTCCACGAGCGGATATTTCAGATTTTCCAGACGCTGGAATCGCGCGACAAAGTCGAGGGTATCGGCATGGGATTGGCGTTGGTGAAAAAGATAGTGGAACATCAAGGAGGCGTCGTTTCGCTCAAATCCGATGTCGGTCAGGGGGCGGATTTTTCCTTCACTTGGCTGAAAACTCCTGATGACTCCGCTACGCCCGGCGTTAGAAATGGGACCTCAGTATGACTGAGCGTGTGCAGATCTTAATTGCAGACGATGACATCGTGGATCGCATGGCGGTGCGTCGCGCGCTGCGCGCGACAAAGCTGCCTCTGGAGATCCAGGAAGCGACCAGCTGTGCGCAGGTGATCGCGTCTGCCGCGCAGACCGACTTCGACTGTGTTTTTCTCGACTTCCAATTTCCCGACGGCGATGGATTGGCTGTGATTAAAAGCATACGAGCCACGGGGAACGAGGCGCCTATCATCGTGCTGACCGGTCACGGCGATGAACTCGTCGCCGTGGAGCTGATGAAGGCCGGCGCGTCGGACTATCTCGCCAAGTCCCGCTTGACGGAGGACGGCCTGGGGCAGACGCTCCAAAATGTACTGCGTGTCCGGCGCGCCGAGCTGCGTGAACGTGAGATGGCGGCGGCGCTCAGCGCCAGCGAAGCGCGCTTTCGCCGGGTGGCGGAAACCAACGTTCTGGGAATCGTCTTCTGGAACGAAAGCGGCGCAATCACCGAAGCAAACGATGCGTTTCTCAATCTGGTCGGTTATACCCAGGACGATCTGACAGCGGGCCGCATCAACTGGATCGCGATGACGCCGCCGGAGTATCTGGACAAAAGCCGGGAGTCTTATGATTCCCTGAAGGCGAACGGCAATGCTCCAGCGGTCGAGAAAGAGTATCTCCGCAAGGACGGCGGCCGCGTGTCCGTGATCATCAGCGCTTCCCGCTTGGACGCTCCTGAGTTTCAGGCGCTATCGTTCGTCCTGGACGTCACCGAACGCAAGCGCGCCGAACATGCAATTCAATTTCTCGCCGACGCCAGTGTCGTCCTCGCGTCCTCTCTGCAGTACGAAAATATTCTTCAAAGCCTCGCGCATCTCGCGGTTCCGGCGGTGGCGGATCTGTGCGTAATCGACATGCTGGAAGACGGCAAAGTCCGCCGCACCGCCGTTGCTTACGCAGACCCCGCGTTGGCGCTCGCCGTGCAGGCCGAGCTGAAGCAGAACCCGCCGGATCTCGCCGGCGGCAACCCCGTCAGTCAGGTGCTGCGCAGTGGCGTTCCCATACTGACTGAGATCATGGCGGACGGATTTGTGCGGGAAGTGGCGCGAACCGAGGCGCACCATAGTATCCTGCGAGACTTGAATTTACATTCCTATATCGTCGTGCCATTAAAGGTGCGTGGATCTGTCATTGGCGCGGTTTCACTGGTGCTGTCCCGCGATCACCGGCGCTATGGCGCTTCCGACCAGCTGATCGCCGAAGAGCTATCGCGTCGCGCCTCCGTGGCCATCGACAACGCCCGGCTGTTTGAAGCAACCCAGCAGGAGCGCACCCAGCTGGAAGCGAGCGAACGGCGGTACCGATTCCTGGCCGAAGCGATCCCGCAGATCGTCTGGACCGCGCTGCCGAATGGCGACGTCGATTATTTCAATGAGAAGTGGACGGAGTATTCGGGGCATACTCTGGAGCAAAGCAAAGGCTGGAGCTGGGAGCTGGTCTTGCATCCTGACGATTTGGCGCGCACGATCGAGCATTGGACCGAGGCGCTGACCCAGAGCGTTCGTTACGACATTGAATATCGCCTGCGCCGCTTCGACGGGGAATATCGCTGGCATCTGGCTCGTGGGGTGCCTATACGAGCCGATGACGGCGCGATCGTCAAATGGTTCGGCACCTGCACCGACATTGATGACCAGAAGCGCGCGGAGCGCGCCCAGCGCTTTCTCGATGAGATTGGCAGCGTCGTCAGCAGTTCCCTGGATTACGAGGAAACGCTGAATCGTGTCGCGGAGCTTGTCACTCCCAGCTTCGCGGATTGGTGCGCGGTCGATTTGCTGGAGGAAGACGGTGAGCTTCGCCGTGTGGCGCTCTCGCACGCCGATCCCGCGAAGCTGGCCGTGACCCGCGAGATCGACGCGCTTTATCCCACCACCAAGAATAGCGAAATTGGAATTTATGAGGTCATTCGCAACGGCGAGTCCTTACTGGAAACTCATGTCACGGATGAAATGCTGCGGCAATTCGCGGTGGATGAACGCCATTACGCCATGCTGCGGGATCTCGGGATTGCGTCATTCCTCAGCGCGCCGCTGATCGCTCGGGGACGCGTGATCGGAGCTATCACCTTCATCGGATCGGCGTCGGGAGTCCGGTTCGACGAGGCGGATCGGACCCTTGCTGAGGAAGCGGGCCGCCGCGTCGCCTTATCCGTCGATAACTCACGGCTTTATTTAGAGGCGCGCGCTCGGACTGCGCGGGAAGTGCTGATCAACGCGGTTGGCCGAAAGCTTCGCGCCTCGCTCGACGCCGCCGATATCCTGCGTGTTGCGACAAGCGAGGTCGGTCTCGCTCTGGGCGCCAGCCGAGTTCTGTGGTCACGTCTTGACGCCGGCCATACCACGTTAGAAGTTTCCCCGCAACAATACACCGCGCCTGGCGTCGACCCTGTGCAGGTATCCTATGCGCTTTCTACTCTGGGGCCGGCGTTTCTCGACACGTGGACGGTCGGCAACCCGATCGTGATTCACGACACCGAGACAGATTTTCGCTTACAGTCTTACTGGGGGCAGCCCGCCCGCATGCAGTACGCACGAGCGCTCATTTCCTGTCCCATCATCCAGCGCGGTGAATGGGGCGGGGTCTTCTCCGTGCAGCAGTGCGGGGAGCCTCGCCGGTGGACGCGTGATGAAGTCGCTCTGGTGATGGCCGTTTCGGATCTGCTGGGATTGGCGCTGGAGAATGCACGTCTCTACGACCGCGAGCACCGTGTGGCGGACATGCTTCAGTCGGCGTTTCTGACGAATATTCCCAAGGAGCTGCCGGGACTGCGCCTTGCGGTCACTTACAAGGCGGGCCTCGACGAAGCGCATGTTGGCGGCGACTTCTACGACGCTTTGGAGCTGCCGGACGGGCGGATCGCGCTGGTGATGGCCGATGTCTCCGGCAAGGGCCTCAAGGCGGCGGTTCAGACCGCGACCGTCAAATACTCCCTGCGCGCGTTCGCCGTCGAAGCCGCCGCGCCGAGCCTTGTGCTGAGCCGTCTCAACCGTGTGCTGCGCGGAGATTCCGCTGGGCTGGGCGAGCATTTCGTCACTCTGTTCTACGGCGTGTTCGATCCCAGTTCGGGCCGCTTCGTCTACGCCAACGCCGGGCATGAGACGCAAATCATCAAGCGCGCCGCCGGCGGCGTGGCGCTGCTGCCCGCGAACGGCCCGATCCTCGGCGTGGTCAATCACCGATACGAACAGAACGTCGAGTATCTCAATCCCGGTGATTCCGTGATCATGTTCACCGATGGTCT
>NZ_JBDSQY010000361.1:0-24456 GCF_039929585.1 Capsulimonas sp. | reverse complement strand
TCCGTCCGGCACGGACGGTTAGCGGCTCCTGCCGCTCCCAGGCGTGGGTTTTATACCCGCGTTTCCTAGAACAGGCGTGGGTTTTATACTCGCCAATTCTAGCTCCTCTACAGCTCCAGCACCGCGTAAGTCACCGAGGGCATATCGGGCAAAGGTGTCAGTGTGAAGCCGAGTTTGCGGCAGATCGCCTGCATACCGTAGTTCTCCGACAGCATCTCCGCCGTCAGCCGCGCGAGCTTTTCATCGCGCGCGATCTGCACCAATTGCCCTAGCATCTCACTGCCGACACCCTGGTTCTGGAATAGGTCGCTTACGAGCAGGGAGAAGTTTGCCTCGCTGCGGCCAGGGATCTTGCTGAGGCGGGCAATGGCGACGATGTCGCCGTGGCCGGTGAGCTGGCGCTGAGCGACCAGAGCGATCTCGCGGTCGTAATCGTTGAAGCAGATGCGGATAAGACGGTTGTGCGCGACGCGCTGGTCGAGCTTGAGCGGCTGGAAGTAGCGCAGGTAGACGCTGCGCTCAGAGAGCGTTTCGTGGAACTGCGTGACCAGCGGTTCATCTTCGGGACGGATCGGGCGGAGGGTGACGGCTTCGCCGTCCCGCGCGGTCCAGGTACGGACATACTGCACGGGATACGGACGGATCGCAGGCTTGGGTAGGTCTTCTTCTTTAGTGTCCACGGGGTGCAGGACGACGCGAGCGTCGAGGGCTAAGAACCGCTCGGGCGAGACAAGCAGCGGGTTGATGTCGATCTCGGCGATCCAGGGCTGCGTGACCACAAGCTGGCTGAAGCGAACGAGCAATTGCTCTAAGGCGGCGATGTCGGCGCTGGCGCGGCCGCGCACGCCTTGCAGGGCTTTGAAGACCTTGGTCTGCTCCATCATGCGGCGCGCGAGCGTCGTGGTGAGGGGCGGCAGGGCGAGCGCGCGGTCTTCGTAGACTTCGACCAGCTGACCGCCGGAGCCAAACAAAAGAACCGGGCCGAACTGCGGATCGATGGAACTGCCGATGATGACTTCATAGCCGCCCATCGCGACCATGGGCTGGACGGTGACGCCCTGGAAATGTTCGGCGCCGACCTTCTCAGTCACGGATTTCTCGATCGCCTGGAACGCCGCTCCCACCGCATCGGCATTTTTCAGATTTAATTGAACACCGTCCACATCGGTCTTGTGCGTGATCGTCTCCGAGTAGATCTTCACGACAATTGGATAGCCGATCTCATCGGCGGCGCAGCGGGCTTCTTCCTCCGTAGCGGCGATACGCGTTTCAACAGTTGGGATATTGTACGCCGTGAGCAGGTCTTTGGACTCGGGCTCCGTGAGAATGGTGCGGCCGGATTTGCGGACGCCTTCGATGATCGCCTCGGCGCGCGCGACGTCGTACTCCACGCCGGGATCGGTGGGAAGCTGCGGGGTCTCATAAAGCTCGCGCAGGTTTTCGCTGTAGCTCCACATATAATTGAAGACGCGTGCGGCGGTGTCGGGATAAGCGAACGACGGGATGCCGGCGTCGTTCAAATGGCGCTCGCCGGCGGCGACCGTCTCCCCGCCCATCCAGCTCGCAAGGATCGGTTTGTGGGGAATTTTGGCGTATGGGCGCAGCAGGTCGGCGGTCGCGGTGGCGTCGGTCATCGCCTGCGGCGTGAGAATGACAAGCAGGCCGTCGCTCTTCGGATCCTGCGCGGCAATTTGCAGAGCCTTGGCGTAGCGGTCCGCGCCGGCGTCTCCTAGAACGTCGATGGGGTTGTTGTGGCTCCAGGCCGCGGGCAGGATCGCGTTGAGTTCTTCGATGGTCTCGGGAGACACTTCGGCCAGTTCGCCGCCGCCAGTGATAAGGGCGTCGGTGGCGAGGACGCCGGGGCCGCCGGCGTTGGTCAGGATCGTCAGGCGCGGTCCGCGAGGACGCGGCTGCTTGCTCAAAACCTCGGCCATGTAGAACAGGTCGGCGATGCTGGTGACGCGCAGCACGCCGCAGCGCTGGAAGGCGGCGTTCAGCACATCGTCGCTCCCCGTAAGCGTTCCTGTGTGCGACGCCGCCGCCTTGGCGCCAACGCTGGTGCGTCCCGCCTTGATGACGATGATCGGCTTGGTCAGCGCGACTTCGCGCGCCGCCGACAAAAAGCCGCGCGCATCGCCAATGGACTCCATGTAAATGACGATGCTCTGCGTCTTGGGATCGTTACCCAAATAGTTGATCAGATCGCCCCACCCCACGTCCAGCATAGAGCCGATGGAGACGAAGGCGCTGAACCCGATTTTCTCACGCAGACTGTAATCCAGAACCGCCGTGAGCAGCGCACCGCTCTGGCTGATAAACGCGACGTTGCCGGGCAGCGCGATCGTTTGCGCAAACGTCGCATTCATGCCGTTCAGCGGGCTCATTACGCCGAGGCAGTTCGGGCCGATCAGGCGCAAATTCCCTGCCCGCGCCTTCTCCAGCACGCGCCGTTCCAGCTCCGCGCCTTCTGGGCCAGTCTCTTTAAACCCTGCTGAGATGATAATCGCCGCCTTCACGCCGGCGGCGACGCATTCGCCGATCAGATCCGGCACGGAGGCGGCCGGCGTGACGATCACCGCCAGCTCTACGGGGTCCGGCGCCGACGCAATATTGGGATAGGCTTTGATCCCCAGAATACTATTGCGCTTGGGATTGATGGGAAAGACCGTGCCGCCAAAGGGGCTGCTGATCAGGTTTTGCAGGATCGTGCGGCCGACGCTGCCTGGCGTTTCCGTGGCGCCGATGACGGCGACGCTTTTGGGCTTAAAGAAGACATCGAGCGGCTGGCTTTCCGAGCGCAGGACATCGTGGGCGGGATCGGTGGTGGACATCGGGGTTATGGGCCTTTCGAAAAAGCGAAGCGTTCCCATTGTTCAACCCGAGCAAAAAAGCCCGGTGCGTTTCACCCGGGTATAAAACCCGGGCCTTGGGAGTCGCTCCGCGACTAGCCGTCCGTTCCGGACGGAGGAAAATGTATTCGATCACCAGCATTTGCGTCCGGGACGGACGCCTAGCCGAAGGCTCCCAAGGCCCGGGTTTTATAGCCGGGTTCCTATGGCCGTCTGGTATCATAAAGCTGTCGCAGTCACATCGCCCACAGTATACCCACCACGCCACTGGACAAGCGCGCCCGTTTTGCGCCATCATAGAGCATCCGTTTGCCGGACCACAGATTATGAACGTCAACACATCCACAGACCTCCACATCAAAATTGGGCAGCTGCTGCTGTTTGGCTGGCAGGGCGAAACGCCCGAGGCCGCGCGAGCCGTCAATTCGCACGCTACGGCGCTCGTGGATGACCTTTCCGTCGGCGGCGTAATCCTGATGGGCCGCAATGTGGGAAACGTACACGAGACTCGCGCAATGCTGGCGTCGCTTCAGGAGCGCGCGGCGGCGCGTGGGCTGCCGCCGCTGTTTGTGGCGACGGATCAGGAGGGCGGACGCGTCAGCCGGTTCGTGCCACCGCATTATACGCAGTTTCCCGTCGCGAAGACCATCGGCGATACGGCGGATTTTGACAATGCGCGGCAGGTGGCGCGGGCCATCGCGGAGGAGCTGAAGGCTGTAGGACTCAACTGGGATTTTGCCCCTGTCCTTGATGTGAACAACAACGAGCGGAACCCTGTGATCGGTGACCGTTCCTACGGCGACGATCCGGAATTGGTCGCGAAGATGGGCGTCGCCGCCGTGCGCGGCTTCCAGGATGACGCCGGCCTGCTGGCCTGCGGTAAACACTTTCCCGGGCATGGCGACACCGAAGTCGATTCGCATCTGGCGCTGCCGACCATTGCCATTGATCGCGCGAGTTTAGACAAGATCGAACTCGTTCCATTCCGGGCGGCCATCGCGGCGGGCCTGGCGGGAATTATGACGTCGCATATTCTGTTTACCGAACTGGACGCCGAGTTGCCGGCAACATTGTCCCCGGCGATCCTGACGGGCCTGCTGCGCGGGGATCTGGGTTACCAGGGCTTGATTATCACGGATTGTCTGGAGATGAAGGGCGTCGCGGCCAAATGGGGTTCGGCGGAGGCGTCAGTGCTGGCGCTGGAGGCGGGCGCCGATATTTTGCTTTGCTGCCATACACTGGAGACGCAGGTCGCCATTCGGGACGCGGTCATCGAGGCTGTGCGGAACGGACGGATCACCGAAGCGCGTATCGAGGAATCGTTGGCGCGCATCGCCGCCGCCAAGCAGCGCTGGATCTCCCCATGTCCGATCATCTCGAAAATCGATCTGGCCGGGCATCGCGCGCTGGCCGAGCGCATCACGGCAGCGGCGGCGGGAGAATAACCGTCCATGGCCGCGAAAGTCTGCCCGCGCTGCGGCGCTCAGTACGCCAGTCTCAAGTCTGCGACGTGTCCGACATGTTTCGCCAAATTGGTCGTCGTCGACGATGAAACCGCAGCGGAGCTTGCGGCGGCGCGCGCCGAGATTGAAAACTCAGAGGAGTTTCAGGAAACCAAGGAAGCGGACGACGAGCAGTTCCGCCAGCAATCCTTTGGCGCTTGCCTGGGTGTTGTCGGTATCACGCTGGTCACGCTGATCCTGGTCGTCGTGCTGATCGTGACAGCTGTCCATAAGTATGGGCGGCATGATAAGTCGGCTCTCACAGCGGTCGCCACCGCGCCGATCTCACATGGCGCGCCCGACGATCCGCTGACAGAACTGCCGGTGACGGGGGCGTCTCTGACGGATGTAATGCCGCCGCAGATAGAGACTGAGGAAGCTCCGGCGTTCGCGCGGCGGAAAACGGATCAAGAGACCGTCCTTTCGGGTACATTGACTCCGATCTACCACGCGACTTACCAGAGGGGCGACGGCGCGATCGATTCCTTCGATCTCTACGCCATTCCGACGGGCCAGCCGACGCCGGAGCAGAACGCATTCCGAACGGCGATTGCACTGTCGACGAAGATTGGCGGCGGCCCTCCCAGGCCAATGCGGATCTTCGCCACTCAGCACTGGCGCTACGCGGCGGTCGGCGCGCCCGGCGCTCCAGATCAATCGCTTGAGCGCCTGCCCGCATCGCTCAAAACGTACTTCAGCAATCTTTAACTTACGCATTCTCTGGATTTTGGGTAAGACGCACCATTAGAGAGCAGGAGCCACCATCAATGAATAAAACAATCAAGGGTTTGTTGTGGGCTGGGGCCGGAGTGGCCGCGCTCGCGGCGGTAAACAGCACGGTCTTCGCAAAAGCCAAAGCGCAAGGGAATCCGCTGGGCGGCGAAGGCCGCTTCTGGCCCGGCCCATACGGCGACCTTTTCTACGCGCGTCAGGGCAAGGGCCTTCCAGTGCTGCTGCTGCACGGCGTGTACGAAGGCGCGTCGAGTTATGAGTGGCGCAAGAATTTCGACAGCCTGTCCGAACATTTCAACGTCTACGCATTGGATCTGCTGGGCTTCGGTCTTTCGGACAAGCCACGCATCGATTACACGGGCGGCAAGTACATCGAGCAGATCTCGCAGTTTATTCGCGAAGTGATCAAAGAGCCCTGCGCGATCGTCGCTTCGTCGCTATCGTCGGCCTACGCCGTACAGGCGGCGCAGGATCTGCCCGATCTGGTCCAGAGCTTGATTCTCGTCTGCCCGACCGGCCTGCGGCGTTTGTCCAAGGAGCCGGGCGCCAAGACCGAATTGGCCTATCAGATGCTGCATGCGCCGCTGATCGGCACGACGGTGCACAATGCGCTGACTTCGGTCCCGTCGCTGCGTTTTTATCTGATGAACCAGACCTATTTCGATCCGTCATTTGTGGATGACGAGATGATCGAGCACTATTTCACCGTTTCGCACCAGTATGGCTCGCAGAATGCGCCGCCGGCGTTTATCAGCGGCCTGCTGAACCATAGCGTCGCCGAAGCGTTCCCTGCCCTTGCGCAGAAGACGATCCGCATCATCTGGGGACGCGAGGCGCGCATGACGCCGCTTTCCGACGCCGAAGCTTTCCTCGCGGCGAACGCCCGCGCGGAGCTGAGCGTATTTGACAAATCCGGACTGCTGCCGCAGGACGAACAAGCGCAGGGCTTCAACCGATTGGTTGTGGAGCTGCTGACCGAAGACGCGCCGCGCCCCAAGCGGGCCCGGGCGAAAAAACCAGAGGAGACCGAAGAATAATGGCGCAGAATGGAAATGCGGACCGCAAGACGAGCGTCCCGCTGACGATGGCGGATCAGGACGACGAGATGGAATTGGAAGAGGGCGAGTCTTACATCGTCGTCGGCGAGGCGGGTGAGGATGTGGCCTTCGAGATCTGTGAGGATCTGGAGATCGCACTGGGCGTGCGCGACGCGATGCAGGAAGATGGCTTCGTCGTCCGAATGTTCCAGGCGCACGAAGTGGACATTGTCGTGGAAGACGAAGAACCGACCCAGAACTAAAGGATTGCGCCTTTTTTCACAATCCGGCCACGCTCCCTTGTGGAGCGTGGCCGGATATGGTACAATTGAGAAGGCGAACGTTGTACAGTCGGCGATTGGATTCGCCAAGATTTCGCCCAACCGTTTCGTATTTGTTTAGTGAAGGCGTGAGAGAATGGCAGAAGAAACAAAAGCTCCCTATCGCGTAAAGGTCCCAGACATCGATTACTGGCGCGGCAAGATCGGCTGCCAGACCGGATGTCCGGTGAAAACCGACGCGCGTGGATATGTGATTGCAATCGGCGAAGGCCGCTACGAGGACGCTTATGCGATCGCGCGCGCGCCAAACCCGTTCGCGTCCATGTGCGGACGCATTTGCGGATGCCCCTGTGAGACCAAGTGTACGCGCGGCAATGTCGGCGTCGACACCAGCGGCCCCGTCTCCATCCGCGCCCTGAAAAGATTTGCGACCGAGCAATACGGCGTCGAGAACCTCAAGGACTTGCATAAGTCCCTGGAATACTCCAACGCGCGCGGTTCGGCGCGCCCCACCCTGGATAAAGAAAAGATCGCCGTTGTCGGCGGCGGTGTCGCCGGCATGACGGCCGCGCACGATCTCGCCCGCCTCGGCTACCGCGTCACGGTTTTCGAAGAACTCGAAATCCCCGGCGGCCAGATGGCGACCGGCGTTCCGATCTACCGATTGTCCCGCGAACTGATGAACCTGGAGATCGCGGCCATCTGCGAACTGGGCGTTGACCTGCGCCTCGGGGTCAGCGTCGGCAAGGACGTCACCATTCCCCAGCTGCGCGAGGAGGGCTACAAAGCCTTCATCATCGCCGCCGGCTTCATGGCGGGCCGCCCCTCCCCCACCCCGGGCGCGGAAAAGCTGCGCGGCAAGGGCGTTCACATCGGCATCGACCTGCTGCGTGAAGTCAACATGGGCAAACCGTACCATGTCGGCGAGCGGTGCGTGGTCATCGGCGGCGGGAACGTTGCGATGGACGTCGTGCGTATGACAGTACGTACGAACGTTATTCCCGGCCTGTCTCAGCTGAGCAAGCCGAAGAATTACGCGATGACGGATATCTCCCGCGTGCTTGCGTCCAAGGCGAAGACGATCGATTGTATCTTCGGCGAATCCCGCGCGCAGATGAACGCGGATGAGTACGAGATCGAGGAAGCCATTCTCGAAGGCGTCAAGCTGCACCCGCAGACCTGGCCCGTCGAGATCCTGGGCGAAGATCACGTCACCGGCGTCCTGACCAAGAAGGTCAAGTCGCTGATCGACGCGACGGGCCGCTTCAACCCGCAGCTGATCGACGGCACCGAGAAGATCATCGAGTGCGACACGGTCATCGTGTCCATCGGCCAGATGGTGAACTGGAACTTCCTGACCGGCATCGAAGACCTCGCGAAAACACCGCGCGGCACGATTGATGTCGATCCCGAGACGCTTCAGTCAACGAACCACCCGGACGTGTTCGCAGTCGGCGATATCGCCGTCGGCGCGCGCTTGTTCATCGACGGTATCGCCTCCGCTCAGAAGTGCGCGGTCGGCGTGGATGAGTTCATCACCGGCAAGAGCTTCAAGCTCGTCAAGCGCGGCTACATGCGCGCGCTGCCGATCGTGAACTACGGCATGCCGGACAAGTACGACGCCTTTATTCGCCAGGAGCCCCCGGAGCGC
This sequence comes from Capsulimonas sp., assembly GCF_039929585.1. NCBI lineage: Bacteria > Bacillati > Armatimonadota > Armatimonadia > Capsulimonadales > Capsulimonadaceae > Capsulimonas > Capsulimonas sp. The sequence goes on along the minus strand of NZ_JBDSQY010000361.1, from coordinate 16,404 downwards.
GAGACCCACTCCCGCTCGGCCGGCTTCGATTTGGTCGAATTTAATTATACGGAGAAGGCGGCCCGGGAACAAGGCATGCGCTGTTTGCGTTGTCATGTTAACGTGGTCTTCGACGCGGAGAAATGTATTCTCTGCGGCCTGTGCATCAATATCTGCCCGGAGAGCATCCTCAAGATGGTTCCGGTCACGGATGTGACGGGCGACGCGGACGTGGCGGCGCTGATCGAGGCGAAGTACGGCGTGCCTCAGGAAGAGCTGCTGCCGGACGACGGCACCATCATGCTGATGGACGGCACCAAGTGCATCCGATGCGCTCTGTGCGCCAAGATCTGCCCGATGGACTGTATTTCGATGGAAGCCTTCGAGTACGAAGAAGCGCTGGTTCCCGTCGAAACGATCACACGCACCGCCATGCCGCCCGTTCCCACGGCGGCTGGGTATAAGAGCTAATAGTCTTCACCGCAATCGACCGCGGTGATTGTCATACCGGCGGAATTTGAACCCGCTACGGAGGAAAACAATGTCAACAGTTATCGAGCCGATCACCACCACCATCACCGAAGTGGCGTCGCCCCTTTCGATCACCGACGCGGCGGCGGAAGAAGTCCGCACGCTGATCGCCCAGCAGGACCGCGACGATCTTTATCTTCGCGTCTATGTCTCCGGCGGCGGCTGCAGCGGCCTGCAGTACGGCATGGCGCTGGACGAGAACGTCGAGCCCGGCGATGAAGTCTTCGACCTGAGCGGCATCCGCCTCGTCGTGGACAACACCAGCATGCGCTACATGTCCGGCTCCGTCGTTGATTACATCTCGACCGACATGGGCGGCGGCTTCAAGATCGAGAACCCGAACGCCACCAAGTCCTGCGGCTGCGGCTCCAGCTTCAGCACCGGCGACGAAGAGGCCGCCGGCCTCGACACCAAAGCCGGCGGCGGCTGCGGCTCCTGCGGCTGCAACTAATCACGCAGTTCGGAAATTCAAAAGAAACGGGCGGCGGGGCGTATGCTCCGCCGCCCGTTTTTGTTTCAGGTATACTCATCTAATATGGATGAGATGGAAGATGTTGAGTTGGTTACTGCTTTACCAATTCCAGTGCTGATTCGTGATGGGGCAACAACTAAAAATCGAGAGGCGCGGCTCCGCGTTCTGACGATAAACGACTTGCCAACGGTCGATTTAGCATGGAAGCCCTACCTGAATAACACGGTAGAAGCGGCTAAAGCCAATGGGGTTCGGTGGTGGCGGCTTCCGCAACACCAAGAGTGGGAGTGGGGCGCAAAAATTGATCCGAATTTTATGGACCCCAGCGATTACTTAATCTATGGCGTCGAATGCGATGGAGCCATGCAGGGTTTGATGATCGTGAATGATATGTATCATGCGCTGCTTGACGACGATGGCGAGATTGCCGATTCGCTCGTAGAGAAGCCTATAATTCACATCGATTTCCTTTGTGTGGCTCCCTGGAATCTTGCTGAGCTGCTAGGAACTTCAGGCAAGACGCCGCGGTTCAAAAGCGTGGGACGAGTGCTGATGCAGATCGCCGTGGACCTCAGTTTCGAAAATGGATACCGAGGGCGTGTCGGCCTTTACGCGCTGCCCCAAGCTGAGAGTTTTTACGAAAAGTGTGGTATGATACCCATGGATCGCGAATGCGATCACGAGTGTCTTTGCTACTACGAACTCATACCATCTGCTGCTGAAGTGTTGAGGGGAGGCGCCAAATAGTAATGAAACCATTAACGAAAACAAGTGTCACCCCCGAGCTTTTGGAGGCTTGGGCGGAACAGGATCATGCGGGGCCTTCGACGGGCGCCGGCGCATGCTGTCTGTCCCATCAGGTCAAGGCAATGCAGCCCAAGCCGCGCTCCCACATGCGCCTGCGAAAGTCGCGCGTTCTGCCAGTCGAGCATCTCGGTGTCGCTGGCGTCCAGCCGCTTGTGGAAGCGTAAGCTGCGAGAAGCAGTCGGTGCGGAAATTCAAAAGAAAACGGGCGGCGGGGCGTATGCTCCGCCGCCCGTTTTTCGTGTTATAATGCTTAGTTGCTAAAGTCAAATTTATTGAAGGACGAGAACTTGTCATACCGATGGATCGCCTCGATGCTTGCCCTGACAATCGCCGGCGGCTGCATCGCTGAACATTGTGCCGCGAAGCCGACTGGCAAGCCCGCGAAGAAGGCGCCTCATAAGCCCGCCGCAAAAAAAGAGGCTCCCGTTGTCTCCGGCGATGCGTCGACATGGATCGCCGATCCAAAACTCGTCGTACAGCTTGACCAGGCGACCAATTTTGGAAGTTACAGCTTACGGCTGCCGGTCGGCTATACTATCGAAGAGCACGATATGTCCACGGATCGCGCAGCGATCACCGGGTACTTAGCAAAAGGGGCTCCGCGCAAGGACAACACATTCGCCGTCATCTTTGTCGTCGTCTCGGAGGCAAAGCCCGGCTTCGCACCGACCGACTTGGAAACCATATTGAACGGCAACCCGTTCCTCAACGGCAAAGCGGGTATTGTGAAGACGGATGCGGAATCCGGAACAATCGGCCCACTGTCGGCAATGCGCCAATATTATAAATATCCGGCCCAGGAAGGATCTACTCACTTCCTTCATGGATTTCATTACGCATCAGTGAGCGGTCAAAGCACGATTATCGTCGCCGCGATGGACGCCGGGCCGCACCATGCGAAAAGCCTGCCGCTGGCGGAAGCCGCCGCGCTGACATTGCACAAATCAGAATAATGATCCTCATAAGCACGACGAAGAAAACAACAGACCCCCGATTTTACGAGCTGCGCGACGCCGCTTGCTCCGACATCGACGCCGCGGCGGCGCTGATCGAAAGCGACCCGACGATACTGGACGCGCGCAACTCGATCGGAGAGACGGCGTTCCATTACATTGTCGCCGAAAACGAGGTGGAGGTCGCGCGGTGGATGCTGGAGCGCGGTTCCGATGTGAACACCCGCAACAGCTTCGGCGCGACGCCGCTGGTCGAGGCGGCGGGCCTTGGCTACCTGAACATGTGCAAGCTGCTTTTGAAGCACAATGCCGATCTGAAGATGCAAAACGACTGCGGCGACACGGCGATCGCGACGGCGGCGGAACATGGTAAAGTCGCCGTGATGAAGTATCTCATGAAGCAGGTGAGTAGCGAGGAAAGTATTCTCCTCTACTTCAGCAGCTTGACAATGACTCAGATGGTCCGGGAGAACGGTCGTGTCGCGGAGCTTTTGAAAGAACGCGAAGTGACGGAGTAAGATCCCTGCTTCGCGACCAACTCCCACAGCACGTTCAGGCCTTCGGCTTGCGTTTCACTTCCTCAAAAATCCTCTCATGAAATAATTTCTCGCCCTAGCTTTCCGGATGTGTCTCATTTTCGCGAGTATCAAGGTAAGTTGATTCACAGAGCGAGGAGACATAGAGTTGAAGACATCACTTCTGACGACCGCGATCCTGATCTTATCTCTGAGCCACGTATCACTGGCGGCAAAGCACAGTCATTCCTCGTCACAGGGCTGGAAAGACCCGGGTGTAGATGTGGGGATTGTGAAGGCGCCAACGGCGCTTTATGGGGAGCCGGACGCGGCGTCCGAGAAGATCGCGTCTTTGCGTCCAAGGGACTGGACTGTGCTTGTGTCGCATCATGCGGAGCATGGGTGGCTGCATGTCATCGGTCTGTCGTCGGGACGGATTGGCTGGGTGCGCGCCAATCGTGTCGATGTGCGCTATACGCCGCACCCTAACAAAGGCGTGGATCTGCCGAGCGAACAGACGGGCGCGGATGATCCCCCTACCCTAGTTCTCACCAATGACGCGGATCGAACGCTGTTTCTGCACCTTGCGGACCAGCCCGAAATCCGAGTGGCGGCGCATTCGCGGCAGACGATCACGGCGCCGACGGGAGTGTGCTCGTTCAGCATTTCGTTGGCGCACATCCTTCCCTCATTTGGCGACAAACTATTCCAATCCGGCTCCCGTTACAAGTGGAGATTTTGGATTGAGACTGGCCCCGGCAGCCATAGCACGCCTCATCGCCACGCCTCGCGGCAGATGAAAGAGGAAGCGCGGCGTCTTCAGGCGGAAGTGAACGCCGAGACGGCGAATCGAGATGTCGAATCGCAAATCATTCTCGGTGAAGAGGACACGCTGCGCCGCCAGTCCGCACAGCTCGAAATCGATGACCAAGATCTCACCGCAATGAAACGAGAGCTGGATGAGAGCGAACCTTCCATGACGGACGACTTCAATGAGAGAGTCGACGCTTATAATAACAATCTCAGAACATACAAAGAGAATATCATACGGCACGACAGACATGTGGACGATTATAACTTAAGATTGAGGACGTTGAAAGCAAAACGCAAGCGCCTGGATCAGATCGAGCACAGCATCAACGCGGAGTAAATAAGCGTATTACTTCCTGACGCCGGCATCGACTGCGCCCGAAACTTTCTTGAAATCAAACGTTTGGCTCAGCGCTTTCACCTCGTCCAGCAAGTCGCGCCGAATCGGGATCGAGCTTGTATCAAAAATGATCGTATCCAGCGCATCGTCCGCGAAAGCCTCCTGAACCATGGCTGCCAGCGCCTTGTCGTCATCAAAAGCGCCGACGGCGATGATCGCCCTGGGGACATCAGACTCAGGACTATCACCGGACGGCATTATGGGATTTACAGCGGGATCCGTCCATGGATAAAAACTCAAGCCGCCGATGTAGTCCCGAACACTCAGGGATAACCCCGGAGCCGTCTTCTTTACGGCGGCAAACACATCCGCCATCACATGCCCCCAAATTTTAGTTCGAAAGTCGTCCCAGGCGAGCAAATAATTGCTGTCCGCGAAGTCGTCATACTCTGGAATGAAGAGCCTTGAAGACAGCATGACTGTCGTCTGGCCATGTTTGTCCAAATTGACCCCGCTGTCGGGCTGAGCGATGTCGATCGGATCCTGGTGGTGAGCGCGCAGGTAGGCAAGCCGCATCGCGTCGCCGTAACCAAGATCGACGGGATTGACTTCCGATATTACTGAAACGCCGCCGTACCCGGGCGGGCATTGCCTGCTGAAGAAAACTCCGGAGATACCGGGAATGCTCGCAGTTTCCCGGCAAAGCTCAACCAGGATTTGCCGTGTGTGAGGATCAAGGACCGATGGCCAGCCGCCCGACTGCATGGCCCGCACCAGTGCATGCATTTCGTCAGAATGCTCTTCCATTGTGTGCGGCAAGGCGGTATCGAGCGCGGCGGACGGCGTCTTCCCAACGATTGTGATTTCCGGCGCGATGGAATGAGACCAGTCGAAGGAATCGACCTTCGGCGTATCGGTGTTCCATTGCATCAGATCCAGGGTGGCGTGCACCGCAACGCCCTTGAGCTTACCTTCGTCCACCGCCGCCGCCAGCACGCCGCCGTGTGCGCTTGTTGGCGGGATGGCGCTGCTTGGGAAATATGTCATTCCATTGGTAAACGCCATGCAGTACAGTGTCTTCATTCCGGACTGCGCCATCTGATCGACAAGCGCCCGCGCTTCCGTCTCCGAGGCGGGCGCGGCCATCAGGGCGATGTTTCGCGCCGGATTGATCCGTGGCGGCGTCTCCAGGTCGCTGGACGCCGGTTCTCTGTCAGGATTGTTCAGTGGAAGTGTATGCTGGGAGGAAGTAGTGGCGAGAGAGAGCGATCCAAAATTGGGAATGTCCAGTATGAGCTGGATACCCGGGGACACCTGCACTGAAAAATCATTGTTGACGCCTTGAACGAGACGATTCGCGTCGGCGCGCAGAAAAGGCTGCGTATCGTCCGGATCATCCGACTTTTCGGGAACGCCGAGCGTCTCCTTGTGCAGCCGCGCGCGCAGCTCCTCCTGCAATGCGCTTGGCAGGCGCCCAAATTTCGTTTCGACCATATCCTCCTCGTTCAACTCGCCGCGAATGGAATCGAGCGGCGCGGCAAGCGGATCGTCCGGGCGAAAGTGGAGAAGCTGGGGCAGCTTTTTCTGGGCCAGAGCGGCGTCGGCGTCCGTGTTAAGATCGTCGATATGCGCCGCCCAGGGCGTCAGTGCATCGTGGATCGCCTGCCGCCGGTAGCCGACGCCCAGCACGTCATTGGTCAGCACATACGCCGGTCCGACTTTACGCCAGGCGCCGCAGACGGAGACAGTGAGCACCCTCAGCAGGTCGCTGATCGGATACTCTCGATTGACATCACCGTAAAACGCCAGTGTCTTATCGGCGTAATGAGGATCGCAGTAAAGCTCCAGGCTGGACCGACGCCCCACGGCGATAACGATCTCTCCGACCGTTTTGAATGCGGCCGGCGCCATGACGCCGCGCAGTTCCGAGCGTCCCCAGTCCAATTCTCCTGACTTCAATATCGTGGGGACTGTTGACTTGATCGCGGAAAGGATCGGATTTGGGTTCGCAACGTGGAAGGCAGGCGGGGTCATAAAAGATCGGGAATAGTCTGACTGAGCCCGGACATCCTTGGATTTCGTTTCGACGGAGAGGGTCCCGCTATCTTCAGGACGTGTGAACGAATAGGAAGCACAGAGCGCGGCGCGAAGGCGTGTCGCACTTTGCATCGCGGACGCAGGCAGGCCCTGGACGCCGGCTCGAAACGCTCGAAACACAGGGGCGCTGTTTGTCAAGGGAGGGTCCGACTGGAATGGGTCGGGGCCAGTATTGGACGCAACCGGCAACGGGCGCGCAACGATATTGCGAAAGAAATCCCGCTGATCCGGCGACAACGATCCCAAATCCAGACCGTCGCCTCCCATCTGTTTCAATTGATCTACGGTCAGCATGGAAAGAAATACTTTGAGGGCGGTCTCCAGACTGACGGAATTTGGGCTCAGCTTCGGCGCCTCCGGCAACCGAAGAACGGTCATCGTCGCCGGCGGCAGAGCGCCGATCTCGCCAAACCGATCAAACGTGCGCCGGTACTGGAGACAGATCGCGCCGAGTGGGCCTGAAACAGGCGGCGCGGCGGGAAAAGCCGATGAAACCGCAGAGCGTTTTTTGTCTTCCGGGGAAAGGGCGATGAGCAGACGTGCGCCGCGCTGTTCGCCCGGCAGCGCGGCGAGGGCGGCGGCAAGGGTATCGCCAGCATCAGGAGCCTGTTTCGCGCTTGTACTGCCCGGCGGTGGATTTGCCGCCGCCACCTGCGCGTTCGCCGGAAGCGCCACAAGAAGCATTCCAAGGGTCGCCATGCCGCGAGACGACAGGCGCGCCAAAGCCAAGCGTGTAAAAAGCGTCATGAGTATTGTTCATCCTATGAAAGAGCGGGAGAAGCTAGCAACGCCCGTTTCATGAGACTCGCAACGCACACAAAAGTTGCAGGCGGACACAATTACTTTTCCGCCGCGCAATCTCAGAGTTTCACAAAGAGGAAAAGATTATTTCCGGCGACCGCTTGTTTGGCGGCGGACGGCGAGGATGGAGACATCGTCGTGAAAGCGACCTCGACAGAACTGCGCGACGCGCTGCATCAGTTCGGAGACAAGGCGGCGCGGAGGAAGCACGGCGAGTTCGGCGAGGATGATTTTGAGGCGGTCGACGCCGAACCAGTCTCGGTGCTTGTCGGCGGTGCGGACTTCAGAAACGCCGTCGGAGTACACGAGCAGGGTCGAGCCGGAGGCAATGTGGGCTTCATGCTGATCGAAACTGGCGACGTTCGGCGGGAAGGCTCCGACCGGCGGCCCCGTTCCCTCGAGCTCCGCCACCATCGGAGCTCCAGCATCCGCAGGCTCGGCGATCAAAGCGGGTTCGTGGCCACCGCTGGCGTAAGTAAGCTTGCCGGTATTGGCTTCGATCGTTCCGGCGAACACCGTTCCAAAGACAGGGAAGTTCGGATCCGGCTCCACCATTGCGTTGACCGCCGTCAGCGTGTCCGCAGGCGACATTCCAATGGCGAGGCAGTCCGAAAGCAGCTCGCACATGTGGTCGGCCTGCGCGGTTTGTTCTTCGCCATGCCCCGCCACATCGCCCAAAATCACCGCCACATCGCCCGATCCGTCATGGATGGGAAAGACGTTGTGGAAGTCGCCGCCGGACGGAAGCGTCGCGGGCGCGTCCGCATGGGCGGCGGTAAATTCGGGCGTGACAGCGGATTCGAATTGCCGCAAAGGGAACAATTCGGGGGCGGAGTCCTCGGCGTCGAAGGCTAATATGGGGTCTTGCAATAGTGGCGGCTTTCAGTAGATGGCGAAGCAAATAAGTACAATTTCGCGCTTATTTATTATACCATATATCCTGATCGTCGGCAAAATGTCAGGCGTCTAGAGCTTCTCCGGCATCGCCTTCACCTGCCGCGCCACGTCGCCGGGCAGCCTCGGCAGCGCTTTGTCTTTTTCGCACAATCCAATGTACTTCGTGAAGAACGCCTTGGGGCCGCCGGCGATCGTCTCGATCAAGACTTTGCGGCCGAGCCGCTCGTCGATCGCCTTCGCGACGCCGTGACCGACGTCGTAGAAGGGGCCGCCGCCGCTCACGCCGTTGGTGTAGCTTTGTACGAACTTGTCGTGGTCGAAGGTGGGGAAGCAGGCGTCGTAGAGGGACTGGAGCAGGTGAATGTCGGTCGGATACGCGCGCAGGGTTTCGCTGGTGACGGCGCGGGAGAAGAAGCCGTAGGTTCCCTGGGCGTAGGGTTCCGGGTCGGTGTCGTATTCGACATAGCGGGCCGTGCCTTCCCGCTGGGTCTTGGAGAGGGCGGTCAGGAAGGCGCCGGGGCCGTCGGTCTGCACTTCGGGGTTGCCGAACGCCTGGTTCTGAACCGTGTGCATGGTCTCGTGCGCCACGATCATGTTGAAGCCGTTCCAGCTCGGCTGCTCCTGCTCGATCCAGTAGCGAATATTGACGTAGATCGCGCCTCCAGAGTTGATGGCGTCCCAGTCGCCGCCGAGATGGAGGTAGACGGTCTCGCTGACATCAGTCCCGAGTGGCGAAAATTGCTTGTCGCGGTCGGCAATGCGCTGGACCCGCTGGGGCAGCGATACGTGCAGCACATCCAGCATCTGGGTATACACGTTTGCCGTAAAGCGCATGGCGCCCATGTCGTCGGAGGGCTGCGTTTTCGGGGTGGCGGTCCCGTTAATGGCCTCAATCGCGTTCGCCTTGAGCTGGGCGCGGGTCAGGTTCTCCTCACCCTCACCCACCTTGAGCAGATAGACGTTCGCAGGAAGATCGAGCCACGTCTCAAGGCTCGCGTCCGTGGTGTCGTGCGCGGCGGCGAGAGCGATCAGCTGACGGACGGCGGTGTCGTCCACAATAATTTGTATCTTCGGTTCCGGCAGCGGCTTCGACTTGGCGTCCGCACTCATGGCGGCGCCGAGGACGGCCAGCGCCGCGCAGAGGAGCGCTCCCCCGCCCCGTGTCCATGTGCGGATCATGACTGTTTTCCTTCCCGTGCTGCGCTGGGCGCATCATCGTCTTTGTCTTCCTCGGGAATATCGAACGTGATCGGCGGGAAGTCCTTCACGGCCAGGGCGTACGCCCCGCCGGCGGCGGAGATCCGGAAGGTCACGGCGATCGGCGCGGTCACGCCGCGCTCCTCTTTTTCGGTCGTGAAGGTGAAGCGCCAGCGCGCGCCCTCGGCGAGGACCTTCTGGCCGAGCACTGTCAGCGGCAGTCCCACCGGCCGGCCGCTGCGCCCGGAGGACGAAAGGCCGCGCGTGAGAGCGACATCGGCCGGTCCCAGCGTCAGCTCCGCGCGTGTCTCCGCCACTTCCCGCAGCACGAACGCCACTTCGATAAATCGGCCCGTCGCCGCCGGATGACCGACATAGGACGCCACCTCCGCTTCGACGACCGTCAGCTCCCAGCCGTCCTGCACGATCTTGTCGCCCAGGCGATACGTCATCGTCTGGCCGGCGCCCATGACATACTTGTCGAACCAGGCGCGGCAGCGGCGTATTTCGTCCACGCGGTGCTTCGGCTCGGCGAAGCCATGTCCTTCGCGCGGATAGCGCACATACTGCACGACCTTGTTTTGCAGGCGCAGCGCCGTATACATCTCCTGCGAGTTCGCAATGAAGGTGTTGCTGTCGGAGTCGCCGTGCAGGATCAAGATCGGCGTTTGGATCGCCTGCGCGTGGGTTGCGGGGGAGCGAGAGGCGTAAAGCTCCGGCTGCTCCCAGTACGGTCCGTTCAGATACTCCATCTCCCAGCGCGGCGCTTCGGAATTGGAGAAATCGGTGACGAACGAAAAGATACCGAACGCGGAGACGGCCGCTTTAAAACGATCCGTCTGCGTGATTGCCCAATTGGTGAGATATCCTCCGTACGAACTGCCGATAATGCCCAGTCGCTCCGGATCGGCGATCCCCTCGGCAACCGCCCAGTCCACGCCCGAAATGCAGTCCCAGTAATCGCCGCCGCCCAGATCACCCCGGTTGGCGGTGCTGAATGCGTTGCCGTACCCCTCGCTGCCCCGGTAATTGGGGGACAGCACCACAAAGCCGTCGGACGCGTACACCTGCGCCGCCGAACCCGGCAGGAGCGACTGCACGGCGCGCCCATGCGGTCCGCCATGGATACTCAAAATGAGAGGATAGGTCAGCTCGGGGTCGTAACCGTTCGGATAGGTGATCAGGCCCTCCACCAGCGTTCCGTCCGGCGACTTCCAGCTCACAATATCGACCGAGCAGAGCGCGTACTGGTCCATCCAGTCGTTGTTCTGCTCGGTGAGGACGACCGTTTCTTCGGCGTCGTGCGCCAGCCAGTAAAGCTCAGGTGCGTCCTGATTGCCGCTCGCGACGTAGGCCACAGACCCATTCGGGGAGACGGTGAACTCGTGAATATGCTCGTCGTTTTGGATCAGAGGAAAGAATGCGCCGTCTTCCTGAATAAACACGGCGGTCGATACGCCGACGGCGGCGCTCAGATAAAGGCGGCCGTCCTGGTCCCACCAATAGCCGCGCCAGCCCACCAGGTCATGATCGAATCCCACCGTGATATTGACAGGTTCGCCGCCTTGAATCGAAACGGAGTAGAGGTTGCTCTGAGAATAAGAATACTCGGGTTCCTGCGGCTGAATATAAAAAAGGCTTTCGCCGTCCGGAGACCAGTGCAATTGATATTTGCCGCCGGCTCCCTGAACGATCGGCCGGATACGCCCGTTCGACAGCTGCCGCACCCAGATATCCGCCTGATGGTAGTCGTTCAGCTCGCCGGTGTAGTTGGTGAGGAAGGCGATCCGCTGAGCGTCGGGCGAAACGGCGATCTCTAAAATGCCCAGATCGCCCCGATGGATGAGGACCGACTTGCGCTTCTCCAAATCGATGCGCCAGATTTGCCGCCGGAACTTTTCCTCACGGTCCACCACGGCGTCGTTTTCGTCCTCGGCCCGGTCCTCGTAGACCTGCTGGAGCGGCTTTGGGCGCGGCTCGCGGGCCAGATAGACGATCCCAGACGAATCCGGGAGCCACTCGTACGCAAGAATCCCCTGCGGCGCCTCGGTCAGCTTCTCGGCCTCTCCGCCGAGCCCGTCCATCGGCAGCAGCCAGACCTGCGCCTTGCCCTCCCCTTCCTCGTCGTCATCCTCGTCTTCGTCGGCCGGGCGCAGGCGCAGAAAGGCGAGCCAATCGCCGCTGGGCGACCACTCCAACCCGAACTCCTGCGACTTGCCGCGCGTCAGCTGACGTGGGTCTTTATTCTGTTCGGCGTCGATCACATAGAGATGCTGCGCTGTGTCGTTCTTATCCCAATCCGTCTCCTCGACGGTATAGGCAACGCGCGCGCCGCTGGGGGAGATACGAAGATCGCTGGGGACTTTCAGATCGAGCAGGGCTTGCGGGGTAATGCGCAGTTTGCGTTTGGTGGGCATGTCTGTCGAATTTCGCGAGAGGAGACCGAAATTCCTGCGCGAAAGCGCCAGAAATTCCGCGTTCGGCCCTATTCCCCCATCAAGCTAAAGCTTGATTTCCCCTTTTCCCAGCAAGGCCCTTCGGGCGGGAAAAGGGGTGCTGGTAATTAAGTTCCAGGCGAGTGTTCCATGTTGTGGCAAGAGTCCAGCTCGGACTAAAATTCTTCTCCGGCCACGACAAAACTCGCCTTGCCTCTAATGATGAACGCCCCTTTTCCCGGGCTTTAGCCCCTTGCTGGGAAAAGGGGAAGACGAGCCTCAGCGAGTGGGGGAATAGGGACTCTTTAGAACCGATCGGGCATTGCGACGAATGGATCGCGTGCGGGAAACAGCCGATCGGCGGTCGCCAGCGCCTCGGGTTGGGACGCCGTCAGCAGGCCGAGCGCCTGAATCGTTGATGCGTCGTGGTATCCCAGGAAGAGCCGGCCAAAGGCGGCGATGCCCAGCGAGATCCACAACGCATCGTCCTGTGAGCCGGGTTCAAGTCCCTGGGATGTAATTCGGATGGGGTTCCTGTTGTCCGGGCAGATCGGATCGTCATTCACGATTACCGTCAGTGTCTGCTGAGAGGCGTTGAGGACGGGCGCGAAGTTGGCGGAGTGCGCGGCGGCCAGCGCGGCGGCGACATCGGCGACGCGAACCATCATGTCCGGCTGAACTTCGATGGACAAGGGCTCCGTTCCGCAAGCATACTCTTGAAGCCCAAGACGCTGGATTTCCGAAAGCGGCGCCGCCCATTCCAGCCGCCGGGCGCCGCGAGTTGCAAGAAAGCCGATCAGGGCGCGCTCGGCCACCTGGTCGCACCCATGGAACTCATGGACGCGCAGCTCATTCGGGGTCTCTTCGAAGATCGCGTAGCCCGTGGCGGGACCGTCATGCTGGTATAAAGCGATTTTCACGCCGGGCAGGAAACGGCGGATCACATCCCAGCGCCGCTTATCGCGTTCGAAGGCGCCGGAGGGGCGCGCCGAAAGCGTGGCGGCGTGCACGGATGCGATCTGCTTTTGCGCAGGAGCATCGTGCATCGCGGCGATACGCACGTAGTCGGCGCCGCCGTATTTCGGAAGCGCGGCGAGCGGAGACTTGAGGACGCAGTTTCTCGTGGCGTATTCCCAGCCGAAGCGCCGATAGTAATTGGGGAGGTCCGTGAACAGACCAGAAAGCGGGTAATGCAGTTCGCCCGCAAGCGAGCGCAGCGCGCCCTGAAGCAATTCGCCGGCGTAGCCCTGACGCTGGCGCTCGGGCAGCGTGGCGACGCCCGCAATGCCTCCGAATGGGATCCATGCGCTCCCAACGCGCACGCGCGCCGGAACGATCGTGAGGCAGGCGACGAGGCCGTGTGCTTTGGTAGTCAAAACACGCTTATGGGAAAGATCGAAAAAGGGATCGTTCGCGAAGATGGGACGCGCGGCGTCGACTCGAAGGTGAAAGGCGTCGCAGAGAATGTGCAGAACTTGTTCCGCTTCGTTGGGGAACGGGGCTCGCACCTGCCATGCCGTGGGTTTACCGATCGTTGTCCTGGGTTTGAGGGGCATTCAAAAGGCCGCGGAAGAAATCGTTCGACGCCGAATCGCGCCGCTCCAGCAGCTGGGGCTGGTTGACATAGAACGAAAACGCTTCCGCAAATCCTTCCTCCAAATCCGTCGCCGCATAGCGTGTTACCAGATGGTTCGCCGCACCCTGCCGCTTGTAGATCTTCTCGTAGCGATTGCGGTCGTTCTTGCTGATCAAGTTGAACCAGACATAGTGACCGTACTCGTGCGTGAAGGTCATCATGTCGACCGCGCCCGATTTCGGGATACGCAGGGTGATGCGCGGTGGGCCGTTCTCATAAATGCCGTCAATATCGTCATCATCGCCGCCGGACGTATGCGAAGACTTCGGATCCTGATCCGGCTCCACGGCGTTCTGATCGCCGGCCAAGTAGGCCGCCATTTGCCGGTCGCTCAAGTTGCGCACGGAGACGCGAGTCTTGGGCTGAAACATCCGGGGGATATGGTGTTCGCACCAGGCTTGCAGCGGAGGACAAACTACCGCATTTGACCCGGAGACGACAATTTCCGCTTGGGCTGAATGCGCGCCGGCAAAGCCGAGCGCGGAGAAAACGGCGGTCACGGTCAGAGCACGCCGAAGAAAAACAGGAAGCAATGCCATAGGTAATTTTACCACGACTTTCTGAGATTCGCGAATTGGCGTTTCTTGACTTGACGCCACCCACTGTGATATTATTGGCAGAAGTTGAACGAAACAGGAATCTCCGTATGCCTCAGTCGAAATCCCTCACCGACCTACCCGGGCGTCTGATCGCCATCCTCGTATTTCTCGCCGGAATTGCGATGCTGTGCTTCGTCTTTATGGAGGCGATGCATCTCTTCCAAACTCCGGTTCAGGGACTGAATCTGCCGATCCCTAAGGGCGAAACGGCGCCGCCAGCCGCCAATATCGGTTCGGCGCTGGCGACATATGTCATGCGGATCGGTCTGCTGGGGCTGATGGCGCTTGCGGGTTCGGTCATCGCGAGCAAAGGCATTCACCTTTATTTCGCCTTAAACCATGGGGCGGACGCGCACGGCGCTGGGGAAAAAGCATCCCCTGCTTCTACTACGCAAAAAAATTCATAAAGATTTCAAGATCGAAGTTTAATATTGGAAATAACAGGGTAGTGGTCTGACGCGATACTGGGAGCGACCCAAAGTCCGTCCTCCGAGAGCGTCTCGCTGAGAAGAACGAAATCGATACGAGCGCGGGGCGCATCCGAGGAGTAGGTAAAATCGCCCCCCACCCCGGCGTCGCGCAGCCCCGTCTGCTCCAGAAGAAACTGTAAATTCCCGGCGTCCGGCCCCTCGTTGAAGTCGCCGCAGAGCACGACCGGAGTGCGGTCGGCGTTCACAATCTCGGCAAGGCGCATGACTTGACGCCTCCGCTCCCCATCACTCAGACCCAAATGCGTGCTGAGAACCTTCAATTCTCCCAGGTTCGTTTGCAGCCGGACCTCCAAACACCCACGCGGCTCCCGCCCTCCGGGCAGCGCGTGACGCTTCACGTGGAGCACCGGCGCCTTTGTGACGATCGCGTTGCCAAAGCCCCCAAACCATAACGACAGATTGCGCTGGAAGACCACTTCGGAGCCGAGGAGATGTTTTAAGCGGCGAGGCTGATTGGCCAAGCCGCTCCAGGGGAGGTTTTGGTGGACTTCCTGGAGACAGACAATGTCCGCCTCCAGCGTGTGGAGGACTTCCGCGATGCGAGGGAGCGAACGAACGTCGTCCATCCCCAATCCCCCGCGAATATTGTAGGTAGCGATGCGCAGGCTCACGCCTTCTTCGGCTCCGGCCGCTTCGCCTCGGCCAGCATCGCCATCACTTGCTGCGCGACGCCGTCGCCCACAAACGGAAGCTGCCCATCGGGATTACGCCGCCGGTTCCGCCAGGTGAGATATTCCCAGGCCAGCACGAGGTAGAACGGCGCATACTCCAGCACCGGGGTCCACCAGTGGAACTGGATGGAGATATAGTAGGTGTAAAGCAGGCCGATCAAGAAAACCAGCAGCACCAGCGCCCACGAAGGGCGGCGGCCGATCAAGCACAGGAACGGCGTCACCCAAACCAGGTACCATGGGAACAGCGTCGGAACCACCATAAGCGTCGCGGACAGTACGATAAACGAGCGCCGCATCAGCTCCTGATCCGTGTTCACCGGACGCCGCACCGACCAGAGGGCGATCGCGATAATGGCGATGTCGCTCAGGATCGCCGCGATCTGATAGTGCGCGCGCGTGATATGCTTCAGCGCCATATCCGACCACTGGAACAACCCCGAGTTCACATGCACCGTCTTGAGGTACTGCTGCATCCCATGCAGAAACTCGGGAAGGCAGAAGAGCAGCGGCAGACTGAGAATCCCCAGGGAGATCGCGGCGGGAACCAGAAACGCCTTGCCGTAACGCCGCCAGAACAAGGGGATCAGCAGCAGCGCGAAGCCTTTGGTCAGAATGGCGCATGTCAGCGCCACGGCAATCCGATTGGCGGAGGCGCGCCGCAGGACCAGCAGGAAGGCCAGCATCAAAAAGAAGACCCCGACGACGTCCTGATGCCCCGCCAGCGCCACTTCCGTAATCGGCAAGGGGCACCAGGCATACCAAATGATCGATGTCAGAGGCCGCTTGAGCATCCCAAGCATGATCAGGATCATCATCACCACGCCGATATCGAGCAGCGTGTAGACGGCCTTGTACCCCGTGAGATTATGCCCGAACGCGATATAGTTCCCAGCAAAGAACGCCTGCGAGACTGGCATGTAGATCGTCTGGTATGCCTTGTACTCAGTCACGGTCCACATCGAATCGCGAAGCGGCCGCAACTGCGGCGCGTTCGGAGCCCACCGGTAAGGGTTGATCCCGTGGACAGCGACCTTACCGTCCCAGACGTATCGGTACATGTCGGTGGAGAGCGACGGCGGGGCGGGAAGAACAGCGGCGCGAAAGATCACCCCGAACAGAACGATCGTCGCGGCGGCAAGGCGCGTATGCTTCGGCGCGATCTTCGGGACG
>NZ_JBDSQY010000360.1:0-14519 GCF_039929585.1 Capsulimonas sp. | reverse complement strand
TATTGGTGGATGCGTTAGAATGGAAGTGCATGTGGTTGATTTTCTTTGGTGTGGTTACCAAGAAGACTACCACATGCGCTCCTCAAACGCCATCCCCACTTGTTCATAATGACATGAGACTCGACACCTACTGGCTTGCGGCAAGGCTGGCGGGCGGCGGGCGAAAACCGGATCTTGAGAAGTGCGCGGTGAAAAGCCCGCTGATTGACCATCGGTTTCGGTATTATCAGGCGACGCTTGAGACGCCTCCGTCGGAGGAGCACCTGGCGATGACGGCGCAGCAGGTCTGTGACGAACTTCTGCGGGTGTATCAAGAATCGCTCGCGCATTTCAAGGCGCTGGGTCCCGATCCCAAGAGCTCCATCCCCGGCTGGCCGGACGGAGACACGTATGACGAGGCGATCAAGTACTCGGCGTTTCACGTCAGTTATCATACGGGACAGATGTATTCGGTCCGGCATCTATTGGGTGACACGACGACGGACAACTGAGAGGGGCGGAAATGGAGATACAACAGGCGCTGAAGGAACAGTACCACGCCGGGCTTGCAATGCTCGCGCAGTGCGTCGAGAATTGCCCAGAGGATCTATGGCTTGAGGGCGCGCATCCGCGCACATTCTGGCGCATCGCCTTCCACGCCGCCTTCTTTACGCACCTCTACATGGTCCAGAATGAGGCGGCGTTTCAGCCCTGGCCCGGAC
The DNA here is from genome assembly GCF_039929585.1 of Capsulimonas sp. Lineage (NCBI taxonomy): Bacteria > Bacillati > Armatimonadota > Armatimonadia > Capsulimonadales > Capsulimonadaceae > Capsulimonas > Capsulimonas sp. The sequence goes on along the minus strand of NZ_JBDSQY010000360.1, from coordinate 13,818 downwards.
GGCGAGAGGGGATCCATCAGGGACTCTGGAGTTCGCCGTCGGATGTGGAGCCTTACGAACTGCCCGAGGGCGCCGATATTTACCAGAAGACCGAGATGCTCGACTATATCCGGTTCGTCGACGGCCTGGTCGACTCCACTGTCGATCAGCTTGATCTCGACACCGATGATGCGGGCTTCGCATGGTACAAGAATATCAGCAAGATGTCCCATCAGCTCATGAACCTGCGCCATATTCAGGGCCACGTAGGGCAGCTGTCCGAACTGCTGATGCAGAAGGAAATCGATATCGACTGGATCTCTCAGTCCCCTGGGCTGTGACCCGGTAACCTACCCCCGCGCTTCGCGCGACCCCTCCCATGAAGTTGGGAAGGGTTGGAAGAGGTTCTCGGACGAAAGCCGCCTGCGATAACAAAAATCCTAATACCCTTCCCAGCTTCATGGGAGGGGTCGCGCGAAGCGCGGGGGTAGGTTACTCAGCGAGGGACATATGTGACGCAAAAAAGGCCCGTGGCATACACCACTGGCCTTTTCAGCTTGTCGCGAGGTGCGATGGCTTAGTCGAAGTAGATCGCCTTGCCCGATTTCGCGGAGTCGTAGATCGCTTCCAGGATTTGGGAGACGATGAACGCCTGCTGCGGGAGGACGACCGGGTCGGTGTCGTTGAGGATCGCGTCGATCCACATGCGCGCTTCCAGGGTCGAGTCGTTTTCCGTCTTGCCGGAGTAGAACGCCACGCCGCCGGCCTTCAGGTCGACTTCCTGGGTGTAGAGGCGGCTGTGCTGCTCGCCGTTGATCCGCAGGCCGCCGATCATGTCCGCGCCGCCTTCGGTGCCCGAGAGGGAGCACTTGGCTTCGTCCACGTTCAGCGTGTTGAGCGCCCAGCTGCTCTCCAGGATGATCGTTGCGCCGTTCTTCATCGTGATGAAGCCGAACGCCGAATCTTCCACGGTGAACTTCTTGGGATCCCACGGGCCCCAGGCGTTCGCCGCGTTCTCACGCTGCGAGAGCTTGTGGTACGAGGCTCCCATGACGGACTTCGGCTCGTAGTTGTTCATCATCCAGAGGGTGAGGTCGAGCGCGTGGGTGCCGATGTCGATCAGCGGACCGCCGCCCTGCTTCTCTTCGTCCAGAAACACGCCCCAGGTGGGGACGGCGCGGCGGCGGATGGCGTGGGCCTTGGCGAAGTAGATCTCGCCGAGCGTACCCGCGTCCACGACCTTCTTCAGATGCTGGCTATCCGGGCGGAAGCGGTTGTTGTAACCAACGGTCAGCTTCTTGCCGGTCTTGATGGAGGCGTCGAGCATCCGCTTGGCGTCGGCCGCAGTCTTCGCCATCGGCTTTTCGGACATAACGTGCTTGCCGGCTTCCAGCGCCGCGATGGCGATGTCCGCGTGGGCGTCGTTGGGGGTGCAGACCTGGACGACGTCGATCGACGGGTCCTTGAGCATCTCGCGGTAGTCGGTGTAGACCTTGGCGTCCGGCGTGCCGTACTCCTTGGCCGCCAGCTTCGCCTTATCCTCGATGATGTCGACGAACGCGACCTGCTCTACGTTGTCCAGCGTGGCGAGGCTGGGCATATGCTTTCCGTTGGCGATGCCGCCGGTACCGACAATAGCAATCTTTAAAATCTTCGACACAGACAAATTCCCCCTTCGCGATAGGAACATTCCCAAGCGCGGTGTTTAGCGATAGACGCCGCGATCTCCTGCGTCTTCTCGCCACCATTTTACAATATTTTAACGGAAATGTGAACTGCTTTTGCGTTAAAGCACAAGGAATTTTCCGGCGCAATTCGCGCAACCATAATTAAAACGCCAATGTGTCTCCAGAACGGGCGATTCCCAGCACTTTTCCGTGGATTCGCAGCGCCGAAGGATCGGGAACGGGAATCGGCGCGAAATCAGGATTCGACGGCAGCAGCGTCACTTCGCCCCCTGGTGAGCGGTAAAAACGTTTTACGGTGGCGCGATTGTCCTCAAACCACGCCGCAACCATGTCGCCGCTCTGCGCGCTTTCCTGGCGCCGCAGCAGGATCAAGTCGCCTGGGTAAAGGCCGTCGCCGCTCATGCTCTCGCCGTCAATGGTCAGCAAGAAGTAACTGTCGCTCGAATTGAGCCCCTCCGCGTCGAGGTCGTAATACTCCGTCGGCTCCTCGCCCGTCTCGCGGGGAGGCCCGGCGGCGATGTCGCCGTACATCTGGATCCGCCGCGTCTCGAAGCGATGCTCTGAGTTTAATCCCGATCGGAAGTGGAACACGGGGAGGCGGGCCGGCTCGGCGGCTTCCTTGGCGGGCGTCGGGATCGTCACAGGGTGGGCGGGCGCGATCGGCTGCGACGGCGCCTCCCAATCGGGAACCGTCTCGGAGACGCCGGGCGGGGTATGGCCGCGTGAGCCAGTATATATCTGCTTGTTGTCGAAGAAGAAGCTTTTGACGAAGTCCGTGGCGGAGTTCTGCTGCGCTTCCCACATGATATACAGCTTGGCGCTAAGATCATCCGCCATATGCACGATCAGCGCCTCGGGGAAACTCGGCGTGACCGGCGCGCCATAGTCCATACGGCCATGGTGCGAGAGGATAATGTGCTGAAGGGCGTCGCTCATCTCCTCCGGGATATCCGGCTCCTTCGCCATCATGGCGGCGACCCTGCGGTATCCCAGCATCGTGTGCCCGATCAGATGCCCTTGGCGGGTGTATTGATACCCGTCTCCGGTCTGCTCCAGCTCATGCACCTTGCCGATGTCGTGCAGCAGGGCGCCGGCGATTACTAAATCCCGCGACAGATCGCTCGTGCGCCAGCGGGCGGCGCCGTCGATGATGGAAGCGGCGAGATCGGTCACTTCCAGCGTATGCTGAAGCAGTCCGTGGGGAAAGGCGTGATGGGCGCGTTTGGCGGCGGGGGAGAGGGCGAACTTCTCGCGGAACGGGCCGGTGAACGTCCTGTTCAGGAGTGAGCGCAGGCCGGAATGCGTGACCTGGCGGATATAATCGTCCAAGCGCGCCGAAAGCTGCGCCAGCGGTTCGCAGCGCGCCCAGTGAAAGAGAGTCTCGTCTTCGGGTTTGCCGGCGGCGATCATCCAGTCGGTCAGATGGATTTGGCGGACGCCGTTAAATTCACCCACTCGGCCGCGTACGTGGACATATGTCATGTGCCGTACGCCGGCGTGCTCGGCGGCCGAGACATCCCAGCGGACGGCCGTGCATTGTCCCGTGTGGTCCTGAAGCACAATCTCCAGACGCCGCTTCTTGCCGGGCGGATCGTGCAGGGTGAAGCCCGCGACGACGAAGACATCGTCGACTTCCTCATTGATCTGCAATGTCTTGGCGAATTGGCGCTTCATCCCTAAACCTCGTCCATTCAAATTTTGATAATTCAGTATACTAGCTCAAGACGAAAAATCGCGGAAGCGCACCGGGAATCCGATGAAATGTTCGCCGATCATTGGTTCGGTCGCCACGAATAAACATCCCTGCTCGTTTGCTCGCGTCAAATATCGGGTAAAATCTTGGGGAAGCGCCTAGAACGTTCTAGGCGGCAATAATTTTTCAAGGAATTGCACTACCGATGAGAATGCATCCGTGTCTGATGCTCGCTGTGTTCGCGTTTTGTCTGGCTGCTCCCGTTTGCCATGCGGCGCCCAGCGACAAGCCCGCGTCCGCACAAACCGATGTGAGCGCGGCGCCCGCTACGGATCCCGCTCAAACGAGCGGACGCCGTCACCGGCGCCATTGGCGTCGGTCCCATGACCCGGGCGGCATGAAGGTGGCGGCGCCTGGCCGCGGACACTCCCTGCGCTGGCATACGGTCCGCGATGCAAACGGCCATAGGCACAAGCAGTGGTACTACGGCGACACAGGGGAAAACGTTTCCGGCCCCGAAGCTGGCGGCGACGGCGAGATCGCCCGGGATTTGGACGCCCCGATGTCGCGCAGTGAACGCGAAGAGCAGCATGCGCGTCGCGTCAAGGCGCTGGAGCATCTGGCCCAGGTCGAAGAGCGCGTCAAACGTGACCGTCTGGCGCGCGCACAGAAAGCCAAAGCGCATTTTCATCGCGTCCAAAAAGAACTCAGCGAAAAACACGCCGCCGCCAAGCAATAGCTGTCTGAGAAAACGCCCCGCGAATAAAATCGCGGGGCGTTTTGCGTTTTTACTTACGCCAAGCCGAGCTGAAGCTCCGTCACGTTCTCCGGCGAATCGTAATCGACCCAGTGCTTGTAAATCTCCCGCGTTTCCCAGGTCGCCCGAAGCCCCTGCTCCTTCATCGCATCCATCAGCATCTTGTATCCATTTTGAATCCCCGGCATGCCGCCAATATAGTCCATGGCGATGCAGTGAAACTCCGGCGCTTCGTAGACCTGAAACGGCCCTGGCGCCTCGGCTTCGGGCCGTTCGAGAAGCGGAACGCCAATTTTCAGTGTGAAGACTTTTTCCATCGACCCGTCGGCGCCATCGTAAAAGAAATAGATGGGACCGCCCACGGCAAGCGACTGCTCCTCGGCGGCGGCATAGATCATTCCTGGAACTTCACCGCCGAGCGCGGCAATCTCGGGAATGGTGGTTTCGTGGGTCGAGGCGAGAAACAGGGCTGCGGGGACAGTTTTGATTTCGATGGTCATCAGTGGCTCCTGAGGCTGACGTAGACAGTCATGGACTAACGCGGTTTCTGGCGCAGTTCCTCGCGTACGCGCTGGTATTGCTGATCGAGGATTTCGGAATCGGTCTTGATGTGTATTAAGGCGTCCTGCTGTTTCTGTGACGGACGTGACGCAAGATCCTCGATTTCGAAGCGGACCATATCGCGCTGCAGAAGCATGGCGTGGGAATCGGTCGCCAGCTGCGTGCGCCACTGGAAGTGCTCCGGCGACGCGCTGTCCATTTTCTCGTCGTCGGCAACCACAGTCTGAACCGCTGAGATGAGGGCGGTGATTTTGGGATCGACTTCTTCCATGCGGCTTTGCAGTTTCTGCTTGACGCGCAAGGCGCGCTGCTCGGCCGATGCATCGGCGGGAAGAGCTTCGTCGTCCGCCGGCGTCGGCGGGGGGTAGGGAACCAGCGCCATTGGCGGCGGCGAGGACCAGGCGCCGCCAGCCGGCTGCGCTTCGATGGGGTCCGCGCCCAGCGACGGTGCGATCCCCGCGTGGTTCAGGGGCGTCGGCTGCCACCATTCGTAGTAGACCATACCCACGACCGCCAGCGACACCGCCAGCCCAATCGAGGCGGCGGCGACCCGGACGCGCTTGCGTTCGGCGCGTGTCAGCGGGCGCGCGGGCGTTCGCGTCCGCGCCGACTTCGGCCTCCGTCGCTTGGCGTCGCCCGCCGTCACGGGGTGCGGACGCGCTGCCGGCCGGTTCGCCGCACGCGGGCCAGACGCGGACCGCTGGGCCTGTTCTCGCTCACGCCGACGGTCCAGCATCGCCTTATGGGCCGGGTCGGACAGCAGGGCGTACGCGGCGTTCAGCCGCCGCAGGCGCTCTTCGGACGCCGCGCGGTCGTGGGGATTTAAGTCCGGGTGATACTCTTTCGCAAGCCGGCGATACTGTTCCTTCACCTGCTCCAGGGTACTTCCCGGCTCAAGTTTCAGCGCAATATAAGGATCCGGTTCCGCAGTCATACTCTTCTATTCGGGGGGAAATGCGCCGTTTCCTGCTCGCACTCACTTTTATGCCCGCGTATCGCTGGGGGAGAGGCTCCATGGGCTTGGGCCACCGGTGCGCCGGTATTCTCGGGGCGTCATGCGCATGATCTGCTGGAAGGCGTTGGAGAAGTTCGGATAGGCGGTGTAGCCCAGCCGGTCCGCGATCGTTTTGATCGGTATGTTTGTTTCCCGGAGCAGCAGGCAGGCGCGCTCGATCTTCTGCTCCAGGATGAACGTGCGCGGGGACTTGCCCAGCCGGCTGTGAAATAACCGTGAGAGATATTCGCGGCTGACACCGATCTGGCGAGCGACGTCGCTGACGCGCAGGTCGGCCGCCTCGCCGGAGGTGATGATCGCCACGGCTTGCTGCACGAGATCCTGGGACTGATCCTCCGGATCGGCGGGCTGGTGCGCCGCCACGAGCGCCATCATCAGATCGTTTGTCAGCTCGATGGCCTCGTAGAGCTGCATCTGATGGATATGCGTTTGTCCTGGCGTGTACCGAGGGCCTTCAAACGACAGCAGACGCTGGATAATTCTCGATTCTTTGGGGATGCGATAGATCGGGCCGTACTTTTGCAGCATCGCGCGCACCATCACATGCGCCTGTAATCCGTGAAAGGCGAATGCGAGGAAGCGCCAGGGCTCGGTGGCGCTGGGTGGATAGTAGTAACTGGCCAGAGGATTATTCGTCTCCACGAGAAACGCCTCGCCGGCGTTCGTCACATAGGAACCACTGGCGTCGGTGATCCCGCCCTGTCCCGAGAGCGTATAGCAGAAGTAGCGGATCGGGTCCGCTTCCCGCATCTTGCAGTCGCACCGGTAATCGGGGGTGCGAACAAGCTGCTCCGAGACCGTGAGCGGCCGGGAAAAAAGAGGCGCGTCTCCAAAAATCAGAAACCCACAATTCCATAGCACTTCATACGTCTGTGGATGCGTGCGGAAGTAGTGCTCTTGTTCCTCGCGCCGGGGCTTGATCGATAAAAGAGGCGGCAATACATCGGAGACTTCGGTGTCTTGTGACAGTAATTCGCTATTCATGCTGCCTTATTCAGTGTCGTTTGCGGGAAAGTGCGCCATTGCAATCTTTGGTATCAACGATACATTACCATATAATTCGGGAAGTGTCACCCCGTCCCAATGCGAATTTGTCGATGTCACAAGATCATAACGAGATGTCACATCGCATGCGTTGACGCGGCGATTGGCGCGCTTTATAATGGAACTGTTCACCTGAGTTTCCTCAAGAATTCTCTCTGAAAGCGATCTCCTCATGACTACCCTTCGTCTCTGCCGCGCCGGGATTTTCCTTGGCCTGCTGCTTGCCCCGTTATCCATACACGCCGCCGCGCCTAACCCCATCGGCAGTGTCGATCCATTCATCGGGACCGACGGACATGGCCATACGTTTCCCGGCGCGGTGCTGCCGTTTGGGATGGCGGTCCTCAGTCCGGACACGCGGACTGAGACCTGGGACGGCTGCTCTGGATATCTCTACAGCGACAAGACGATCCTGGGGTTCAGCCATACGCATCTTTCGGGAACCGGCGGCGGCTGTTTGGGAGATGTGATGGTAATGCCGACTGTCGGCGCCGTGCATTTTGACGCGGGTCAGCCGGGCGACGGCTATATGTCGCGCTTTTCGCACGCACGCGAGGCGGCGCAGCCCGGCTACTACCGGGTCTATCTTCAGGATCCCAAGGTGACTGCCGAACTGACGGCGACGGAGCGCTGCGGCTTCCATCGCTACACCTTCCCGGCGGCCGACAATGCGCACATCGCCATTGACCTTGACCACGGCATCCAAAGCCACGCCTCGGACAGTGAAATTCGCGCCGAGAACAGCACGACGATCTCGGGATTTCGCAAATCGAACGGGTGGGGCGGATCTCGGATCGTCTATTACGTGATGCAGTTCTCGAAGCCGTTTGATTCGATCGATCTGCAAAAGAGCGGCGAGCCATTGCCGCCGGGAACGAAGGAAGCGTCTGGCGGCGTGATGAAGGCGTCGGTGAACTATCATACGAAGGCCGGCGAGGCGATCCTGATCAAGGTCGGGGTCTCCGGAACGAGCATCGAGGGCGCGCGCAAAAATCTGAAAGCCGAGATCCCCGGCTGGGATTTCAAAGGCGTTCGGAATGCCGCAGGGCGGGCGTGGAGCCGCGCTCTGGATAGCGCGCAGATTGAGACGCGGGACCCGCACTTGCGCCGCACGTTTTACACTAATCTCTATCTCTCCTATATCGGGCCATCGCTGTTCAACGATGTGGACGGCGCCTATCGAGGGCTGGATCATCAGGTCCATACCAAGCCCGGCTTCCAGAACTACACGGCGTTCTCCCTCTGGGACACATACCGGGCCGAGCACCCATTGCTGACCCTGCTTCAGCCGGGACGCGTGGACGATATGGTCTCGACGATGCTCACGCAATACCATCAGCAGGGATCGCGCACCACGCCGATCTGGCCGCTCTGGGAAAACGAGACCTGGTGCATGATCGGCTATCACTCGACCGCCGTGATGGCGGACGCTTATTTGAAGGGCTTCCGGGGCTTTGACGCCGAGGCGGCGTATCAAGCGATGCGCGACACCGCCATGCAGGACCGCAACGGACAGGATACATATAAGACGCTGGGCTATGTCGCTTCGACTCCCGGTATGCAGGCGACTTCCAAGACCATTGAATATGCCGTCGATGACTGGTGCATCGCGCGCATGGCCGAAGCGCTGGGACACCACGAAGACGCCCAGATGTTCTACAAGCGCGCCGGACACTACATCAATCTCTATGATTCGACGACCGGGTTTCTGCGCGGACGCAGGGCGAACGGCGAGTGGCGTCCCAAGTTCGACCCTATCGGTCAGATCAACGACGAATACACCGAAGCCGACGCCTGGCAGTACGCCTTCGCCGTTCAGCAGGACGTTCCCGGTATGATCCGGATGCATGGCGGCGACACCGCCTTCATCAAAAAGCTGGACACACTCTTCACGATGAGTTCGAAAACGCGTACGATCATCCCGGACATTACGGGCTTGATTGGGCAGTACGCGCAGGGCGACGAGCAGTGCCACCATATCGCCTATCTCTACAACTACGCCGGGCAGCCCTACAAGACCCAGAAGTGGGTGCGGGAGATCATGCGCTCGCAATACAGCGATACGCCGAACGGCGAGTGCGGCAACGTGGACTGCGGCCAGATGTCCGCCTGGTATGTCTTCAGCGCCCTCGGCTTCTACCCCGTCAACCCCGCCGCCGGCGTCTACGCCATCGGCAGCCCTGCCGTCAGCAAATCCGTGCTGCATCTCGACGGTAAGAAATACGGCGGCCGCGAGTTTACCGTGATCGCTCAGAACAACAGTCCCAAGAACGTCTACATCCAGTCGGCGACGCTCAATGGCAAGCCATTTGAACGGACCTGGATCACGCACCGCGAACTGACCGGCGGCGGCGTCCTGCGCCTCGTGATGGGACCGAAGCCCAACCCGCAATGGGGCGTTGGTTCCGACTCGCGTCCGCCGGCCACCATGCCTGCGGGATTCCAATACGCCAAGTTCCCCGCGCCCGCCGCGGAGCAGAACGTAACCCTGACGGTTCCGATCCGGGTCGCCTGCGGCAGCGATGACCCCATCGGCGCGTTTGTCTCCGATCCCAATATGCTCGACGGCCAGCAGAACAGTACGGAGGCGCCGGTCGAGGTCAATGTCGCCCACGCCGCCCCGGCCGCCATTTACCAGTGCGAGCGGTACGCCAACGACTTCACATGGAGCTATCCCGTTCCCAAAGGCCGCTACACCGTGCGCTTGCACTTTGCCGATGTCTTTGACAAAGAGGCCGGCCAGCGTTTGGAAAACGCTGCAATCAACGGCTCGCAAGTCCTGAAGAACTTCGACATCATCGCCACGGCGGGCGGAACGCACAAGGCGGTCGTCAAATCGTTCGCCGGCATTCGTCCCGACGCCTCCGGCAAAATCGCGATCCACCTCTGGGCCGCCCCGACAAGCCCCGACGGCAACGCCAAGATCAACGGGATTGAAATTCTGCCGGAGTAGACAGCTTGACAGCAATGTCATGGAATGTTAGAATAGGCCAGTTTATGTAAGCGCTTTCATGCAATGGAGCCCTCACCCTCGTTCCCTCTCCCGGAGGAGAGGGATGTCCAATATTTAGTATCCGAACGTGGCTTCGCGCAAAGGCAACGGAGATACCGAACCCCACGTGAACCACGTTTTGGCGTCGACTTTTGGACATCCCTCTCCTCCGGGAGAGGGAACGAGGGTGAGGGCTCCAGCGCTGTCGCAATTCAGGAGTATCACGTTGCGTATCTCAAGTTTCGCCCTTCTGCTTTCAGCGTCGTTAGCATTAAGTGTTCTGACGAGGGTTGCGTTCGCTGCTCCCAAGCCGCCTCTGAAAGCGCAAGCCTCGATCGATACGGTGGCGCACAAGCCTTACATGGGCTGGACGACCTGGAACCTTCAAGACGTGCATCTGCCGCAGTACAACAAAGGCTGGCTGAATGAGAAGCACGTCCGCGAACAGGCAGATCTCATGCACCGCCTGCTTCAGCCCCATGGCTACAACTACGTGAACATCGATTCGGGGTGGGCGGGGCCTTATGACAAGTACGGCCGGCCCACTCCGGACTTGAAGAAATTTCCGTCCGGAATTAAAGGCCTCGCGCGTGACTTCCACAAGCGCGGGCAGAAGATCGGCATTTACTGGATCCCGGGCGTCCAGAAGATCATGTACTGGCAGAATCCGCCGATCTACGGGACGAAGTATCACATTCGTGACATCGTCGCGGATCCGCATGTGGCCGGGAACGCCTTTGGCGACTGGCATATGAAGATCGACTTCACCAAGCCGGGCGCGCAGGAGTTTATCGATTCGATCGCGCGTCTCTTTGCGTCGTGGGACATCGACTATCTCAAGATCGATGGAGTCGGCCCCGGATCGGATTCCGAGGTGGACAGCCGGGACAATATCAAGGCGTATTCCCAGGCCCTGCGCAAGAGCGGACGCCCGATCTGGCTGGAAATCTCCTGGCGCGTGGATCACGATCAAGTCGGTTTTTGGCAAAAGTATTCTCAAGGCCGCCGCGTCAACGACGATGTGGACAGCCTGACCGAGCATATCACCGGCTGGAACCAGCTGATGAAGCGCTTCCAGGAAGCGCCGCTCTGGAGCGAGGACGCCGGCCCCGGCAAAGGCTGGAACGACTTCGATTCGATCTGCGTCGGAAACGGCGCCATGGACGGCCTCACCAATGATGAGCGGCAGCTCGCGATGACCTTCTGGGCCATCAACTGCTCTCCCCTTTACAATGGCGACGATCTGAGCAAGCTCGACGCCTTCGGCCTCCAGCTGCTGACCAACTATGAGGTGATCGCGGTCGATCAAGCCGGCCGTCCCGCCGTGCAGATGATCGGCGGCGCCCACCAAGTTTGGCGCACGGACAACGGCGACGATACCTATACCATCGCTCTGCTCAATCTGGGCGCCGAGCCAGCGACAGTCGCCGCTGATTGGAAATTTCTCGGCGTCAAGCGTAATCTACCCCTGCGCGATCTCTGGGCGCATCAAAACCTGCCGTCGACCCCGGACAAATTCCAGGCGACTTTAGCGCCGCACTCCGCGCGCTTGATTCGCGTTGGCCTAACAGATCCCAGCTTATCTCGGTTTATCCATGTCGCCGTCTCTGCGCTGCGCGCCAAAGGGGTTCACGGCGCCGTTCATCTGTCATGGGATCGCTTGTTTTCCGCATCTCATTACATCGTGCGCCGCTCCCGCTCCGCGCATTTCGGCTTCACGACCGTCAACAGCCGCGTCGTTGCAAACACCTATACGGACCGCGTCGCCGCCGACAACGCCCCGTACTATTACCAGATCATTCCCACGAACGCCTTCGGCTCCGGCCCGGCCTCACCGCCCGTCAACGCCGCTCCACTTCGCAAAACCTCGCCCAGCGTTATCAGCATCGATTTCACCGGCGACGCCATCGCCATGGACCAGGACGAAGTCGCCGGAGCCGTCCCCACAATCAACTGGAACACCGCTCCCTGCCGCTACGGCGGGCTTCCGCTGATCGACGGCGTGGGAAACCTCAGCGGCGCACGCGTCCACTACGACGCCGGCGGCACGTACGCCACCCCCATCCCGGACCATGACGGCGGCAATCGCATGATGCGCGGCTACCTGGAAACCTACGCCCACGACACCACCCATATCACGGTTTCCAATCTCCCCAAATCGTTCACAAAATATGGCTACGACGTCTACCTCTACTGCGACGGCGGCAATGTCGGAGCGACCCGCGTCGCCAAGTTTACCATCGGCGCACAAAGCGTCAATGTCGCCGACCGCGCCGGGTCCTTCTACAAAGGCCAATACGCCCCACCGTCTGCGCCCAACGCCAACTACGTGAAGTTCACCGGACTCAAATCCAACACATTCACGCTGCTTGCGACACCGATTTCCTCGACGGACGATAACCTGCGTGCTCCAATCAACGGGATTCAGATTGTGGCGCGTGGAAATGGGTGAGCTTAAAGGAAATAGGCTACAATCGTAGTCATGAAAAGCTTTCGTTGTGTCTCAGGAGTGGCGCTCACTCTCCTCGCTCTTAGCATGTCCGCTGCATGTGCGTCGCCCGCCCATCACGTCAAACCCCAGAGAGACGCATTTGCATTGCCTCTCGCACAGTATTTGATTGCGAAGTACAACGGGGGAGCGCATCCGGGATTGAGCTTTATCGAGAACAAAACTCGGTTTCGGACATCAGAATTGCTTTTACATCTTAATGCGGCAGGGATGCCTGCGGAGAAGAAGTCTAGAGCCCATCGAGTTTATGCTCGTAGTCGAAACTCCACGCTCTTCGATGAAATATTCACGGATCGTTTGACAGGGAAGAAGGGCGTCCTCATCGACTTGGGACCGGTCAAATCGCGCAGAGCGAGGAGCGTCGTTGCTTCATTTCGTGTGCTCTATGGAACTCGGGGTGGTTATGGCGGTCAGTGCTTTGTGCAGAATGTGAAGGGGAATTGGATCGTGACGAACGAACGTATTACGGTCCAATATTAGTAGGCGAAGTCTTTTACGCCGAGGCTCCTTCATGTCAATTCTGCAAATTCCACTCTTCAAAACGTTAGACAGCGCGCAAACCATTCTGCTCGCTGGCGCGGGTGGCGGGTTCGATATTTACTGTGGGCTGCCCCTTTACTTCGCCCTGCGCGCCGCCGGCAAGCAAGTGCATCTCGCGAACCTTTCGTTCGCGACGATTTATGCCTCCACCGGGCGGCGTATTGGCCCGGCGGTGGTGGAAGTTACGGCGAAGACCGAGGGCCCGGAGCAGTATTTTCCGGAGATGTATCTGGCGCAGTGGCTTGCGTCACAGGATATTTACGAGCCGATCTATTGTATCGATCGCACCGGCGCGAAGCCGACGGCGGACGCCTATCAATTCCTTGCCGAGCGCTTGCAGCCGGATGCCGTGGTGCTGATCGACGGAGGCACGGACAGCCTGATGCGCGGAGATGAGCCGATGCTGGGAACACCGCAGGAGGACATTGCCAGTATCGCGGCTGTCGATGCGCTGGACGTTCCCACCAAGCTCTTGCTCTGTCTCGGCTTTGGTGTCGACACATTTCACGGCGTCTGCCACCACTACTTTTTGGAAGCTGTTGCCGATATTACGCGCGCCGGCGGATTCCTCGGCGCCTGGTCGCTCACTCCAGACATGCCCGAAGTCGCCCTCTACCAAAAAGCGTTCGACTACGCCGCGCTCAAAATGCCCCACCAGCCCAGTATCGTCTCTGGCTCTATTCTTTCGTCTATTGAAGGTCGATTTGGAAACTTCCACTCGACGCCGCGCACCGAAGGCAGCCAGCTTTATATCAACCCATTGATGACCCTCTACTGGGCCTTTCAGTTGGATGCCATTGCTCGCCGTAATCTTTATCTCGATGAGATAAGAGAAACGGTGAGTTACCAAGACCTCTCGCGGGCGATTGAGATGTTCCGCAATCGACTGCCGACGGAGCAGCCATGGGTAGATTTGCCGATGTAAAGAAGGCGCTCCGAATAATTTGCAAAAACTCCAAATTTTGACTATAGTTGTAGTCAGTTGTAAGCGAGTCAATGCTGAATTGTTTTGGAGGACCTAGTGAATAATGCCGCCGTAA
>NZ_JBDSQY010000359.1:0-38261 GCF_039929585.1 Capsulimonas sp. | reverse complement strand
GACTGTTGAATTCACTGTGTGCGGTGTGCCGTGCGTGGGCCTCAACGGCGGTGACACGTTCAAGCAAAGCGAGGCGTTCTCTTTTCAGATTGCCACTGACAACCAGGCGGAGACCGACCGTTACTGGAACGCGCTCGTTGGGAACGGCGGTGCAGAGAGCATGTGCGGCTGGTGCAAGGACAAATGGGGCCTCTCATGGCAGATCACCCCGCGCGCCTTGACCGAAGCGATGGCCAAGGGCGGCGAGGTGGCGAAGCGAGCGTTCGAGGCGATGATGGAGATGCAGAAGATCGACGTCGCCAAGATCGAAGCGGCGGTGCGCGGCGAGGTGTGAGACTGTTTGGATTCAAGATAGTAAACCGTCTTACAGACATTGCGGTCTGTAAGACGGTTTTGTTTTTCGTATATCCCGAGACAACGAAGCCTCCGCTTTTTAATCGTTGAGAACGGATGCGACCGATGCTTCCAGCTGTGCGATGTTGCAGACCGACGAATCGATGACAATGCCATCGGGGCCGATTATTACTAAGTTCGACGCGCCGAAGGCTCCATATTGTTGTAAGAGCCTGAACATACGAGCGTGATCGTGCGCGATTGCGAAATCCACGCTTTGCTCAGCCTGAAAAGCGAGAAGGCCGTTCTTCGTCTCACCAAAATTGGCAACGACCAGCAGGTTCGCTCCACATTCTAGACATTGTTGATGGACGCGCTGTAGAATTGCCGCCTCCGCCTTCGAATTTTCCTGTCGGCATGACCATGATAGGACGAGCACGAGTATCTTGCCGCGATACATGGCCTGCGTGTATGTTTCTCCGTTCAGCCCCGAAATCTCGAAGTCGGGCGCCATTGTCTCCGCGCGGATGAGTTGGGCGCCCGGCTCGGGATAATACCATTGCCGCCAGCCTGCCGGCGGCTCCCATTGGAAGAGTGAGTCGGGAAGGTCAGCATCGACCATCACATTCGTCCACCGTTCGTCCGACTCCATAACAGATTCGTCAACAGATTCGTCTTCCTGACGCCAAATATGGCGGCGTGGTAGATGATCTGTTGCCGATATCCAAAGGCGCGTCGTTGACTGCGAGCTTGTGATGTCAAGGAGATCGCAATGGTGGCCGTCGATATCCTCAGCGCCGGTCCACCGGAATACATCGTCCTTTTTTCGTTGTACGTCCCGCCCTCCATGCAGAGTTCGAATATCGACTGCGGACGAAACCATGCCCAGCGACATAATCATTTCACGATTGGGAGCGGCGAGACCTGTTGGGCTGGGCGCATGGTAATAGACATCATGCTCCATTGTCCGGCTAATCTCGTTAGCCCTGCCATTCGGCCAGTAGCACCAGAAATTATGTCCGTCGGCGACGCACACTGACTGACCATGGGCGATTTCGCCGTCATCTGGATACATAATCCACGATTCGATATGGGCTTGGTAAGGCTTGCGGGCGCGCAGCAACGCTCCTGATCGAAAGGACACCCTTGCGTTGCTGCTGGTCACGCTGTGGATATCGGCTGAGAGCGTCTTTGCGGATCGAATCTGATCCAGCATTTTTTCGTAGAGTTCGGCGCCACGTTCGATGTCCGAACCCGATTTCTCGGCTGACGCAGCCTGTATTGCCAGATGCGTCTTCAGCCGCGTCCAGCTTCCAAACCCGTATTCACGTGCGATTACAAATTGGGCATGAGTGAGGCGCAAGCCCCTTGACGTTTGGCGGGCGTCAGCGCCGTAGACAATGGCGACACGGGCTATGGAGTCTGGATTGCCTTCACGAAAAGAGATCAGGAGGGTTTTGGCCTGGCTGCGAAGATGCTCCAGGTTTGCCTTGGACGGTAGTGAGGATGTGGTCATTACGACCTCCTTTCCATTACGCCTGGCGTCCGCAAGTCACAGGCAGAAAGAAGGTGATGTTCGTTAAAGCTGAAGCAGAGGGCTAAGCCCTTTCCGCGGACCGGGCGCGGCTGCCCCGCACACTCGATTAGTATACTGCTAGTCGTTTTTTTTGTCAATTGGAAGTTAGCTCGAAACCTCAACCACCTCAACCGAGACCACGACGATGAACGGCATGGCTAGTAAGCACGCGTTCGGGGCGAGGATGGAGATGCACAAAATCGACGTTGCCAAGATCGAGGCGGCGGTGCGCGGCGAGGCATAGCGTTTATATCATCTTAACCACATCTCTTTGCCAGGGCGGCGCTGTCGTGGATCGTGATGTAATAACGTCCGTCCACAGAGATCTGCTTCTTTTGTTTCCACGACGAGATCGCATGGTTCACGCTTTCGCGTGATGATCCGACTAATCCTGCGAGGTCGCTCTGCGTAAGACGAAGCGGGATGATTACGCCTTCATTGGACGGGACGCCGTACTCATGGGCGAAGGCGAGCAGCTGACGAGCGACGCGGCCGTCGATGTCGAGCGTCGCCATGGATTGTATTCGGGCATTGGCGAGGCGGACGCGGCGACTGAGAATGCCGACGAGGTTCATCGCCATCAGGGGAATGGTTTCCAGGCAATCGTGGAAGGCGCTGCGGTCGATCCACAATAATTTGCATTCTTCTTGCGTTTCGGCGGTCGCCGAGCGGCTCATGCAATCGATCAGACTCATCTCTCCGACAATTTCCCCCGGCCCCAGCAGCGCCAGGATCGTATCGATTTCATCGCCCAAGACTGAGATTTTGACTGTGCCGGATTGGATAATGTAGGCGACTTCCCCCGGATGATCCTCCAGTATCACCACCGCCTTGGCGGGAAACGTTTTGCGGTGAAGAAGAGTGCAGAGCCGCGTTCGATGAGCGAGGGAAAGACCGGCGAACAGGGCAATTGGCAGAAGTGAGTCTGGCTGGTTTTCGATATTCATCATGGGAGTACCGTCATTGTATCAAGATGAAGGATGCCTGTCAATTCGGGAGCTGCGACGATTTTCGCGGAACGCCGGAGATGTGAATAATATCACATCTCGCGTGTGTCCTCTCGAATAATCGATCGTGGCAAATTGGCGTATAATACCAGTATCTCCCGCGCCGACGTCATTGACGACCCGGCGCTCCCGTTTTGCAAGGATGATAAGACTATGTCGCCTTCCCACCTTCCCTGGAAAGCTTTGCTTCGCGCGATGGCCGCCGCGATGATGCTCTGGGGCTTCCTGATCCAGCCCGCCCATGCGGCGCACAAACGCGCGCTGCTCATCGGCGTCCACCAGTACAGTCATGGGCCGGACGGCGTGTTCAGCGACTTAAACACGGAATCGGATGTGGCGGCGGTCAAGCAGGTGTTGATCGAGCATTTCGGCTTTGCCGACAGCGACATCACCGTACTGACGTCGGGACCGGAAACGACGCGCTCCGCGATTCTGAAAGCAATGCAGGATGTCCTCATAACCCCAACGCAGGCGGGCGATGTTCTATATTTTCATTATTCAGGGCATGGATCGCAGGTTCCCGACCCGGCGGACCCCAGCGGCGTCGATGAAACCCTTGTGCCTTCGGACTGGTCCCAGGACGGCGCGATGGATATTCGCGACAAGGAAATCCGACGGGTAATCGGGCAAATCAAGGACAAGCATCCCGCGAACCTGACGATGTCATTCGACAGCTGTCACTCCGGCACCGTCACACGCGGCGGTCGGATGCTCGTACGCGGCGTCAGCTTCGAAAAACGTTTTGGAAAACCGATGCCCGGCCCGTCAAACAACACAAAGTCCGCCAATCAAACACGCGGCGGCAAGGCGCCCTCAGGAGGAGCGTTCAGCGCGCTTGCGTCCGCCCAGACAGCCGGGGCCACGACAACAGTCGTGATTTCAGCCTGCCGCGACGATCAATCGGCGGTGGAAACTGAAGACGAAAATCATGTACAGATGGGACGCCTCACCTATCTCCTCTGCAGCGCACTGCGCTCCGCCGGCCCAGAGACCACATATCAAGATTTGTTCGAGCGGATCGACAGCCTGATGCGCCAGAAGTTCACGGATACGCGCCAGGATCCGCAGATCGAAGGCGACAGCAATCAGGTGCTGCTCGGCAAGACGGCGATCGTGACGCCGCCATATTTGATGGTGGAGAACAATTTCCTCACCGGAACGCGCCTGGCGGCGGGGACGCTCCAGGGAATGACGCCCGGATCGACGTTCGCCCTTTACCCGGCGGGCGCCCGCGCATTTACGCCGGCGACGCAAATCGCGACCGCAAAGATCGTGACTGCGCGTCTGCTGTCCTCCAAGCTGGAAATCGTCAGCAAGGTCCGTCCCGATATCGATCTGACAGCCGCGCGCGCCATCGAGATCTCCCATCAATACGGCGACGCACGGATTAAAGTCGCCGCGGACAATCTTGGCCCGGCCAACGCCGCTCTGCTCGCGGCCCTGAAAGCCAACGACGGCGTCGCCGTCGTTGGAAAATCGGATTTGCCGGATATCACACTGGCTCGCCAGGAATCCTCGTTTGTTTTGATCCGTGAGGACGGCGGCGCGGAGATCGGCCGCTTTGCCGCCGGAGCCGACCAGATCGAGCAAATGAACGCAGCGCTGAAGCGAGAAATCCAGTGGCGGTTTGTGCGGGCGCTCAGCAACGCGGATCCCAACTCGGCGATCGGCCTGGAGATTCGCATCGTTCCAGCCCGGGTGTCGGGTAACGATGATGAAGGCTACACCTTCCTGGCGGACAAACCGCTCAGCCGAGGCCCGATCACCCTGACGGATGCGGACGCCGCAACGGTCGAAGTGCGCAACATCGGCACGGTGGACGCCTATGTGACGGTGCTGGATGTGCAAAACGACGCCAGCGTCCAGCAGCTATGGCCCACCCCCAACCAAACGGTCAGTGAAAGCCTGATTCCTCACGGCCAGCCCGACCGCTGGCAAAAGCTGATGCAGGACCCTACCCATCCGATGATTGTCCGCTTCGCTGGCAGCCACGGCGCCGAAACATTCAAAGCCATCGCGACGCGCGAAAAAGTCGATTTCAAAACTCTGACCACACGCGACAAGCTCTCGCCGATCGAGCGCATGCTGCGATCCGCCAGCGCCGGTACTCGCGCCCAAGTCTCGGTGACGCCTTCACTCTGGTCCACGGCGGCCATCGCATTCACTGTCGCGCCGCCGGAAGAGGCAAAATAGCCGCATCCAGCGGATGTCAATCATGCGCCGCAAGCGCCAGGGCCGCTCCGAGTTCAGGGAGCGGCCTTTATCACGAAAATCTGGTTATGAAATCTACTCCTTGGCTGCTATCCGTGCTTCCGTTGCTTTACCTCCCCATGCCGCTGAATGCTCAGGGCACGCCTCCCACCGCGCAAGCTGCCTCCTCTGCCGCGGGGAGCGCCGATTGGTCTCAGAAAGGCAGGGACGCGTATGACGCTGGTCATTACCCGGAGGCGATAGAGGCCCTAAAAAAAGCGCTGGAGTACGCCCCGCCCAACAAGGTAGTGGCGATCAGCATCAATCTCTCGCATGTCTTTGTGCAAACCGGAAAGTTTACGGATGCGGCGGCCCTATTGGAAGCCCGGCAAAAATCATTCGTTGGCGCCGAAGATCAACACGACCTCGCAGCGGCGCTTGCGGACACGCAATTCGCATGGGCCAAAAGCTTGAGAAAGAACGCTGACTATGGGCAAGCAGCCATCCATTTGCAAAAAGCGCTGAAGATCGATCAAGTTTACCGGCCAGCGGACGCCGCCCTGGACTTGAATAGTCTGGGAAATCTTTACGCAATGCACTTGCGCCAGCCAGCGAAAGCAATTAACTATTTTCAACAGGGATTGACATATGCGCATCAGGTGCGGGACACACGGATCGAAATGATCCTGCTGGGTAACTTAGCCGCCGTTTACGATCAGACGCGGGATTTTGACAAGGCCATATCGGTGCATCTCAAGGAGCTGGCGCTGGCGCGCAGGGGGGGGGACACATCAGCCCAGATCCATATCCTCAATGAAATGGCGGATAGACTGTTCCTGCGCAGCCATGACGAACAAGCCGCCGCATTGTACGGACAGGAAGCTGAGCTGCAGAAGACCATGGGCGACCTGACCGGCATGGTGGAAACGTTGCGCCGGCTCCAATCTCTGTACTTTCTGGCTGGTCAGTATGGAAAAGCAGCCGAAACGAAGGCGAGGATACTGACCGCCCAGCGCGAGCTGGGAGATACGGCCGGAGCGCGCGAAACATTAAAATTGATCGGTCCGCTTTACGCCAAAGCCGGCCTCTATGAAAAAGCCATCCCAGCTTACGAAGAACTTCTGGCTCAGCAGCGCACCGACAAGGATCAGACTGGCGAGGCGCGGACGCTGATCAACCTTGCCTTAGCCTACAGGAAATTGAGCCAGCCGGAACACGCGGCGGAGCTCCTGAAGCAGTCGTTGGCGATTAACCAAGGATTGAATGATCGCGTCGCGATCGAGCGCGTTTTAGTGGACATGGGCGCCGTTCAAGCATTGGACTTGCATCGGTATGACGCAGGTGTTGCGCTGTACACGCGGGCGCTGACTATGCAGCGCGAGGATCACGATCCGAAGGCGGAAGGAAAAACGCTGAGTAGTATCGGGCTGGCTTATATCCAGTCGGGACAATACACCACAGGACTTGATTATTGCCTGCGAGCGCTCCCGATCCAGCAAGGCGCTCAAGACATGGGAAGCGCGGCGGAAACGCTCAATAACATCGGCTTAGCGAATCTTCAACTCGATCGGCCTGACGCCGCCGCCGCCGCATTTCTCAAAGCCGCCCCATTGATGCGGCAGGCAAAGAACCAACACGGGGAGATGTTCTCCCTAACAGGGGTGGGAAGCGCTTACGCCGCTCGGAGCGAGTATCGCCGCGCTATCCAGGCCGACCGTCTGGCCCTAGCTCTCAGCCGTTCGATGAAAGACCATACAGGCGAAGCGACCATCCTGAACAATATGGCAGATGTTTACCGAAAGCAAAGCCGTTATGGAGAAGCGCTGGACGCCATGAAACAAGTCGTCGCTGTGTTTCATGCCATTGGCGACGCCAAAAATGAGGCGATCACTCAGATCAATCTGGGAGAAGTTTACGCCGAGATGGGTCAGCATGAAAAAGCCATTGACTTCTACACGCGGGCGCTGGCCGTTCAAAAGCGGATCGGCGACCAATCCGGGATGGAGGCGACTCTGGGGAATCTGGGCGCGGCGGCGTCAAATTTGGGGCGAAACGAGGAGGCGGCCGGCGATTTCGCGCAGTCACTCGCCCTGGCGCGAGAACGCGGAGATCGTTCCGGAGAGGCGACCGCGCTGACCAATCTCGGCGTCGTGCGTGATAACCTTGGCCAAACTCAAACCGCTGTGGATTCGTTTCAATTGGCGCTGGCGATTTTCTCCGACATCAAGGATGCTCGGAGCGAAGCGGCGACGCTGAACGATCTCGGAGTGGTCTACCATCAGATGCGCCAAACAACGCAAGCAGCCGACGTTTACATACAAGCGCTGCGGATCCAGCGTCGAATTGGAGACCGGGACGGAGAGGCCGCCACGCTGGCGAATTTGATGGTTCTGTGGCGCTCGGCGCGTCCAGAATCGGCGATCTGGTGCGGCAAGATAGCCGTAAACATTTACCAGGAAATTCGCGGAAGTCTCCAGGCGCGCCGGGACGATCCAACAGGAGAAATGCAAAAAAGCTTCGCCGCCTCCAAGGAAAGCGTTTACCGAGGATTAGCCGATGCGCTCATCACTCAGGGCCGCCTAACCGAAGCCCGTCAGGTACTGCGGATGCTCAAACAAGAAGAGTTTTTCGACTTTCTGAGCCGAGATCCCAAGTCCGCCCCTGGGCTGCCGCAGCGTGTTACCCTCACCGACAATGAAAAAGAGGGAGAGAAACGTTATACCGGCCTCGCGGAGGAAGCGTTGCTTCCGCTGTTATTTGACGAAATGGCGCTCGCTCTGCGCGCGTCCCGAAGCGCAGCGGACTTGATCCCCAGCGACAGCGAAGCGGGCGGCTTATCCACATCGCTCGCCGCCATGGCGCCGGGAACGGTCGCGCTATATACGATTGTGGAGCCGGATAAATATCGCGTCATTATTGTAACCCCTACGTCCCAGCGTGCGGATGAATATCCCATCGCCGCCAAAGATTTATACGGCAAAGTCCTGGCCTTTCGGTCCGCCCTGCAAGACCCGACCCGCGATCCGCGCCCATTGGCGCGGGAACTGTACCAAATCATGCTCGGCCCAATCGCGGCGGACCTCAAAGCCGCGCATGCCACGACCATTCTCTGGTCTCTGGACGACGCGCTGCGCTACCTGCCGTGCGCGGCCCTCCATGACGGGAAGCAGTATTTGGCTGAGCGATACAGCATGAGCATCTTCACACCGGCGGGAGAAAGCCGTTTGACCGCAGGCCCCGCGATGCAATGGCGTGGCTTGGGCCTGGGCGTCTCGCGGGCTTATGAGGATTTCCCGGCCCTCCCCGGCGTCGCCGAGGAATTAGGGAGGATATTGCAGGGACAGACAGGATACACTCAAGGCGTTCTACCGGGAACCGTGCTGATGAACTCACTCTTCACGCGTCAGACACTCACCAATGCGCTGGCGCAAAACCGTGGCCTCCACCCGCGTTACCCAATCGTGCATATCGCCAGTCATTTTAGCCTGAGCAGTCGTGACACCAATTCTTTTCTGCTGCTGGGGGATGGCGAACATTTGAGCGTCGCTCAGATCAAATCGAACCCTTTATTTTTTCAGGGGGTAGATTTGCTTGCCCTTTCGGCCTGTAATACGGCCATTGATGTCAGGAGCAGCACTGGCAAGGAAGTGGAAGGCTTCGGGGCGCTGGCGCAGCGTTTGGGAGCACGGTCGGTGCTGGCGAGCCTGTGGCCGGTAGCGGACGCCAGCACTCCCGTGCTGATGCGTGAGTTTTACCGATTGCGCCGCGCGCACCCCAAACAAAGCAAGGCGTCGGATCTGCGTCAGGCTCAGTTGGAGCTTTTGCGCGGGCAAGTTAATCCGTCGTCGGCGCCGTCAAAGACGAACCGCGCGCAGCGAGCGAAAGTGGCCGGCGCAGCGAACACGGACTTGCCGCCGTTTGTCGCGGACCCGAAGGCGCCCTATTCCCACCCCTACTACTGGGCGCCGTTTGTCCTGATCGGAAACCCGCGATGAAAGTGAGTATTACGGTGCTGCTGAGCGCGAGCGCCCTTCTTCTCGCTTCGGGAACTCAAGCCGCGCCGCCCGAATCCGCAGCGGCGCATCGAGCGAAGGCAGTCGCTCTGGCGGCAAAGAACGATCATAACGGCGCGGTTCAGGAATATCGGCAAGCGCTTGCTCTCGATAACGCCGCTCACAGTCCCGACGCCGCCTTTGATCTCAATTCCATCGGGGAAGAGTTTTACGCTCAGGGCCGATGGCAAGAGGCGCTGGATTACTTTCAGCAGGCGCTCACTCTGGCGCGGGGGACAGGAACCAAGAATGAAGCAGTTGCCTTCAACGACATTGGAATGACGGAGGGCAATCTTGGACGACGCGAGGAAGGTCTCGCCGGTCTGAGACAGTCCCTAAAGATTCTCCGATCACTCGGCGATCGGCAGTCGGAAGCAGGAACTCTCGCAAATATCGGTGACGAATTGCAGGCTCTAGGGCGCCTGAATGACGCGGTTGTGGCTTGGGGCGAAGCGCTGAACACACTCCACGCCATTCCTTCACCCGATGTGGAAGAGGCATTGGCGGGTCATTTCGCCTCGGTTCTGTACGACGCCAAGCAGTATGCTCTCGCCTCCAAATTTTACATCCGCCTGCTGGCTTCCCTGCGAATGCACAGTGACAAAAAAAACGCCGTGATTACGCTGAATAACCTGGGCGCCTGCGCGGAATATCTGCATCAATATTCTCAAGCAGCCACTTTCTATTCTCAGGCGGCAGCGCTCAGTCATATCAATAAAGACGCGGCCGCCGAAGAAAACGCGGTCATGAAACTCGCGTCGGCTTTGTTCTTCGCGAGTCGGTTTCCCGAGGCGGCGGACGCCTACCGCCGACTTCTGGTGTTCCAGCGGGAAGCAGGCGATCGAAAGGCTGAGGCGGAGACGCTGAATACCCTGGGAATCGCCTCCACGCGGCTCGGTCAGTATGACAAAGCATTGGGTTATTATCGGCAGGCGCTCGCCCTGCGCCGCGCGCTGGGCGATCCCGCCGAAATCGCCGCGACGCTTGGAGATACCGGATACGTGTACGATCTCATGGGACGTACGGCTGAGGCTCTGGATCTGTATCAGGAAGCACTCCCACTTTGCCGCCAGGCAGCCAACTTGTCGGTCGAAGCGAACACGTTGTCGAAACAAGGCGAAGCATACGACAACTTAGGGCGATTCGCAGACGCCTTGACGACCTTTGAACAGGCTCTGGCGCTGTACAAAAAAACGGGCGATGCGCGCGGAGAAGCCGCCGCAATGAAGAGCATCGGCGGTGTCTACTATGAATTCGGCAAGTATCGAAAGGCGCTTGAATTCCTAGAACCCGCCCTGGCCCGCCAGATAGAAATCGGCGACCGGGGAGGAATGGCCGCCACGCTTGGCGATATGGGTTCTGCCTACAACAGGCTCGGAGACTCCGATCGCGCCCTGAAGTTACATCAGCAGGCCCTGCGCCTGCGCCGCGACCTCGGCGACCGGGCGGGCGAAGCCAATACGTTAAACAGCATCGCCATCGTTTATGGCTCCCTGAGCCGACACAGGGAAGCCATTACGATCTACAAGCAGGCGCTGCCTCTTCTGCGTCAACTCGGCGCATCGCGAGAAGAAGCGGGCGCGCTCAACGGCCTCGGGATCGAATATGACAAATTAAGCCAGTACGACACAGCGCTCGCATATTTCCATCAGGCGTTCATCCTGCGGCGGAAAACAGGCGATCGCGCAGGCGAGGCAGCCACGCTGAACAGCATCGGCGTGACGTACGACAATTTGAGCCGTTTCGACGAGGCCATCGGCATTTATCAACGCGCGCTCATTTTACGCCGGGCCGTGGGCGATAAGGACAGCGAAGCGGAAACCATCAACAATATCGCGGCGGCCTATTGCAGCTTGAGCCAGTATGCGCGCGCTCTGGATTTCTACGGGCAGTCACTGCGGCTGCGACGGCAGGTCGGCAACACCGCAGGAGAGGCGACGGCGCTCAACAATGTGGGCGTCACCTACGGTTATCTGAGCCAGAACGACAAGGCGCTGGACAGTTTCCAGCAGGCGCTTGTGCTTCGCCGTCAGGTTGGTGACCAAGGCGGCGAAGCCGACACTTTGGGCAATATCGGGTACACATACAACGCCCAGGAACTTCCTGCCAGCGCACTGGAATATCAGCACCAGGCGCTGTTGCTTTACCGCCGAATTGGGGATATCAGCGGTGAAGCCATGACGCTCGGCAACATTGGCGCTGCGGACATCGCGCTTGGCCGATACGATCAAGCGTTGACCGCCTTCGGGCAGGCGCTGATCTTGCACCATCAGATTGGTGGGCTGAGCGGCGAAGCGAACGCACTGAGCAATTTAGGAGTCACCTACAACAAGATAAATAAGCCAATCGTCGCGCTCGCCTATCTTCAGCGAGCCCTCCCGCTGCGCCGGGAGGTCGGCGACCGCGCCGGAGAAGCGGTGACATTGTATGATCTTATGGTTAACCGCGAGCAAACCCAGCCTCGCCTCGCGATATTCTATGGCAAGCAATCAATCAATGTCTATCAAAGTATCCGAAAAAGCATCAGTGCGCTGGATAAAGAAAGTCGGCAAACCTACCTAGCGTCGGTAGGCGCCGCTTATCGAGGCCTTGCGGAGCTTCTCATTTCTCAGAAAAGGCTTCCGGAAGCCCAGCAAGTTCTCAGGCTCCTCAAAGAACAGGAATTCTTCGATTTTCTCGGACGTGGTCAGGATCAGAATGCGCCGCCCCTAGGAAACGTGGGCCTGACACACCGTGAGAAGCTATGGATAGAGAATGACGATCAAATAAGCAACGTTTTGATTGTGTTAGGTCAGCAGCGCCAGTCGCTGCTGCGAAATAAAATACAAACCGCTCAGCAGCGGAAACTACTTATCAGCATCGACAGGCGCATAGCCGCCGCTGCCGCCAAGCAATCGCTCATGCAGCGTCAAATCGCCAGAGAGTTTAGCGACACTGTGTCACTCACAGATTCGCATTCACTCCCAGTAACGGCTCCTAGTCTTCCGCACGCTCCATATCAACAATCGGTGTCCATCTATACCATCGTCGCCCCCGACAAACTTTTGCTGATTGTCACGACAAGAGCTGGGCAAAAATCCCACGAGGTCCCGATCAAAGCAAGTGATCTTTATCGTAAAGTCCTCTCCCTTCGCAACGCGCTTCAGGACCCTTCACACGATCCGCGCCCACTGGCGCAGGAACTCTACAAAATCATATTAGGCCCCATTGAAGCCGACCTGAAAGCCACACACGCCACCACCCTGCTCTGGTCGCTCGACGACGCCTTGCGATACCTGCCCATCTCCGCGCTTTACGATGGAAAACAATACATGGTCGAGCGCTACGACAACTGCGTACTGACGCTTGCCGGACCTAGCCCAGCAGCGCGGACGGCGCCGCCGCCGTGGACGGGCCTTGGGCTAGGCGTCTCGCAGGAGCATCCCGGCTTCGATCCACTGCCCGGCGTCCGTGACGAGCTCGCCGGCATCTTCGGCCCGGTTGTGCCCGGTCAAACCCTGCTCGACGCCATGTTCACCCAGGCCACATTCCTGGCGGGGCTCAAGCGTCGTAACCATCCACTCGTCCATATCGCCAGTCACTTCGCCCTCAGCGGCAGAGACACCGAATCGTTTCTGCTGCTCGGCGACGGCGCGCATCTGACCATGGCCCAGATGAAGACCGACCCTCATGTCTTCGCCGGCGTGGATTTGCTCACGCTGTCGGCCTGCAACACGGCTATGGAAGTGCGCAGTGCGGGCGGCAAGGAAGTGGAAGGCTTCGGAGCGCTGGCGCAGCGTTTGGGAGCGCGTTCGGTGCTGGCGAGCCTGTGGCCGGTGGCGGACGCCAGCACTCCCGTGCTGATGCGTG
Organism: Capsulimonas sp.; assembly: GCF_039929585.1. Taxonomy (NCBI): domain Bacteria; kingdom Bacillati; phylum Armatimonadota; class Armatimonadia; order Capsulimonadales; family Capsulimonadaceae; genus Capsulimonas; species Capsulimonas sp. The sequence goes on along the minus strand of NZ_JBDSQY010000359.1, from coordinate 25,254 downwards.
AGTTCTACCGATTGCGCCGCGCGCACCCCAAACAAAGCAAGGCATCGGATCTGCGTCAGGCTCAGCTGGAGCTTCTGCGCGGGCAAGTCACGCCGTCAGCGGCGCCGTCAGAGACGAACCGCGCGCAGCGAGCGAAAGTCGCTGGCGCGGCAAACACCAGCTTGCCGCCGTTTGTCGCGGATTCCAATGCCCCCTACTCCCACCCTTACTACTGGGCGCCGTTTGTTTTGATCGGTAATCCTGAGTAATCGGTTTTCGCCGCAGCAGAGTACAGCAACAAAAAATCGCTCCGAGCGGCAATGCTCGGAGCGAATGGAGAAATCAGCGGCGTTAACGGAGGATCGGTTAGCCTTCCTCAATCGCCTTTAACTTCTTCTGAAGCTTCTGCTGATTCACATGCGCAAAGCACAATTCGTACGTCAGGTTCTCGCTGTTGAGGGTGGATTCCCAGAGGCTCGACTGATACCACACGTTATTTTTATCATCCACGCCGACGCGGCCGATGTCGGTTTGATAATCGAAACTCGTGATTACCCCCATCGCTTCCGGAGAAACCTTTTTGTCTTTGCTTCCTTCCTGAATCAATGCGGAGAACGTTATCACCTTGAGCGTATTTTCCTTGCCCATTGCGGACTCGCCGATAACAATGTTGGTTGGGCCGGTGTCATCGACGGAAAACGCAACGACGAATGAGCCGTCATCATAGGCCTTATACGGCATGCCCAGATCCTTCACCATCTGCTCGAGTTTCGGCGCCGGCTTCTCGGCTTCGGCGAGAGATCCTTTTGGGCGCAGGGCGAAAGCGCCCATCAGCGTGGCGGCGATCAGCACGCCGCCGATTACTGGAAACAATTTCTTAAATTTCTGCATTCTAAACTACCCTTCTATTCGAGACAAAGAAAACGTGCCGACTAATTGTGACTCTTGCGCGGTATTTGAACGATGACCATTTCCTGCACCTTGCCGCCCCGGATGAGCACGGCGAGGCCGAGGTTTCGATAAAACCGGTAGTCTTTATCTGGGTCGACGATTTGAGTGAATTCGTAATCTTCCTTGATGGAACTCTGCAGCTCGTCCTTGGTCATTCCAATATGAAGCGCGGTCGATGGCGCGCCTAAGCCGGAACCCCGCACATTCAAAGTAGGAGCATTCGGCCCGGAGAGCCGGATGCCGAGGACAATATCGGTCCCGATCACCTCAACTCCATACTTTGGATAGCTCCAAAGTTCCAGATTCGTATCCGGCACGAGCGGAATGGGCGTCGCGTCGCCAAGCATCGTTACCACGCTCGCAATCGGGCTTGAAACAATCAGCACATTGCCAGGCGTCACTTCGAGCGAATCGAGTGGACGAAGCTGCAAGTTTGAGACCGCCTGGAAATCCGATTCCGTTTTCGCCGTCGCGCCGGAACTTTTGCACAACGTGGTGTAACGGTCATAGGCAATCGGCCACCAAGCGGACGCGGAGCTCGCGGATTGCAGGTACTTGGATATTTCGGCAATCGCTTCCGTTTGATCCGATGGCGCCGTGGACTTCGCCAGGAGCAGAGCACGATTGTACAGCACGGCGTCGTTTAATGTCGATGACGCCGTCCGCTCCGGACTGGCGAGAGCCGTCATGATCTTGGCGCCGCGATCGATTTGTATTCGCCCGTTTTCCGGCTGTCCCATGGCGATTTCGGTGACGCCGGCGTTTACCATCACCACGGCTTTGGTATAGGTATCGAGAGTTGTGTCGTTCGCGGCAAGCTCCGCTGCTTGTTTGAACAGAGCCGACGCCTCGCGAAGATATTTCCCATTGGGAGAAACGAGGTAGGCGAGAGCAAGATTCGCCTTACCCAGCGTCAGGTTGGGCTTCAAGGCCAGCGCCTGTTTGAGCGCGACAACCGCTGCTTCCCAGTACTTCGGATTCTTGTCGCGGATCTGCGCTTCCAGCGATTTCGGCCGCTGGTAGAAGCCGCCGACGACGATCTGGCCCATTCCCATTTTGCGAATCTCGGACGTATTCAGTCCATCGCAATATTGCATCAAACGGGCGTACCCCAGGTTAGACCACGCTTCTTCGCATTTCGGAAAGTTCCGCGTGACTTGGTCGAAACACCGGGCGGCGGAATCATACTGCTCCGTAGTGAGGAAGTATCTGCCGTTGTCGAAGGCGCTCATGGACCGCCACAGGTTCTTCTGTTCCTTATCCAGCGCGGCGATACGATCCTTCCACGACGGGTGATCGAAACCGCTCCCCTCGAAACTGCTGTATTCCAAGCCTTGCCGGATAAATTCGCGCGGCCCTAAAAGGGCGCTCCGGAAGGAAAAGCCGCCGGCCATGGCGAGCTTCATTCCCAAAGCATCGGCGTCGTACTCCTGCTGGCGAGTAAACGTGCTTGTGAGGAATCCGGTTTTATCCCGCTCCGGGTTGGCGGTGACATGGTGCAGAAGGACGTGACCGATTTCATGGCCCATGATAAAGGCCAGGGCGTCGTCATTATCCTTGATAATATCCTTCAAGAGCGACGGCGAGACATACATGTAGCTGATGGTCTTGCCCGTGGCTTCATCCTTGCCGTCCAGCAGCGCGCATGCGTTGTCCTCACCAGCTTCAACCGTCAGCTTGACGATTGGAGGCCAAGTGTACTCGGCGGGATGATCTTTCACGGAGGCGAAAACACGAGCCCCGACCGCAGCGACGCGGTCCTGCTGATCCTGCGAAACTTCGGCGTCCGCGCGGGCGACGGTTCCCGCGTAAAGAGAGAGTCCGGCGGCGATCAACAGAACTGTGAGAAGGCGCCGGGGATTGCAACGTGCCATGGATTAAGGGCCTTTCAAAAAACCGAAACGATTACTGGCGCGGCTGGGTCTTCAGCTTGGGCGCTGCTGATATTTCAGACATCAGCAGGGAAGCGTGAGAGGGGCCGCCGGTCGTCAGCTTTTTATCATTCGAATTTGTATCAAACTCTTGCGTGGCGGCTTTGCTGACAGTCGCCGCTAAGGTTCGGAACCGGCTCGCAAGCCTGTGGTTCATTGGCTTAGGGGCCGTGAAGCCGGAAATGGATTGAATGGATGTCAGATCGGAAGTCTTCGGAGCATTTTTGGATGAGATTGCGATTTGAGAAATCACTGAGGATCTCCCAGTCAGCGCACTGAGCGACTTGGCCTTAACTCGGCCGGGAGAGCTTTGAATCTCAGAGACCAGAGGCGCGAGGGAATGCGCCGGCGCGGCCGGCGCCGGCGCCGCGATCACACTAATGCTCACCGCCAGTATCGCCGGCGCCAGCGCCGCATGGATCATTTTCGTCATTGTCGTGTTCCTTCAATTTTTGGAAGTGATGAGCGAAGCGCCCCTGCGTCTTCGATGCTTTTATTATGTCAAGTCTTGTGGATGAGCGCCATGAACGCATTCACAGTGGCGCTGTGATTCTTTTCACAGCAGGCATTCTTTACGATGAAATCAGTGAAGTGTAGCAAATATAAGCTCCTCTGTCAAGAGAAAGTATGTCTATCGGCGCCGTTGCCAATCATCTCCAAGCATAAGATCGCGGCGTCCTCGATTGTGAGGGCGTTGCCCTGAGCAATCGCCTCTGCGAAATCCTTCTCAGAGAGGGCATTGTGCTGGGCAATCATCATGGCGTCATAGATCGCGCGGATCATGGGCGGCGACGGCGCGCCAAGTATCTCGCGGGCGCGCCGGGCGGCGGTCAGCATGCACACGGTTCGCGCGGCTTGGTTTTGAGCCGTCGCGAACTCCGCGTATACTTCCAGACACTCCACAATTCCTTCTTGGTCGGCGACAAGCTGCCTTAGCATTAAACTTTCGCGCAAACGAGAGCGAGCCGCCGCATATTCGCCAAGCCGAATCTCCACCTGGGACAGCCCGCAAAGAGAATTGGCCACCCCCCAATCGTCGCCGCGTTTTTGATCCAGCCGAAGACTTTCTTCATATCGGGTTCGGGCCTCTTCAAAGTCTTCCTGACGGAGAAGGATCCGCGCGAGATTACTGAGGGCCGCCGCGATCCCTTCCATATCGCCCTCGGCGCGCATGAATGTGAGGCTTTCCTCAACCAGCGGCCGGGCGGCGGAATAGTCGCCCATGTCGGCCGCGACATTCCCAAGGTTGTTCAGCATATCCGCGACTCCCTGCCCATCGGACAGACTGCGGCGCAGGGCCAAACTTTCTTCGAACTGGCCCCGGGCCGCGAGATAATCTCCCTGGCTCCAGGCAAGGCTGCCGGCGGCCGTGAGCGCCTTGGCGCGTTCTACCGGCCAGACCGCGTTGGAGTGTTCCGCCTGGCGAAGTGCGGTGCTGAGCCAGCCCCGACCTTCTTTCAAATAGCTGCGGATCGTCCAGAACCGCCAGAGCGACGATGACATCTGAAGACTGTCGCGTACATGGAATTGGCTCTGGCCGAACCAGGCAAGTGAGGAGCGCAAGTTGTCACACTCACTGTCCATCATGCGCAGCCATTCGGCTTGATTGTCGCCGAGAAGATGAGCTTCCGCTTCATGCGCCCATTGCAAAAACCATGATGCATGGCGCAGTGCAAGATCCACGCTTTCACCGGAAGCCGCTAATTTTTCTCGCGCGTATTCCCGCACTGTTTCCAGCATGCGATAACGCGCCGCGCCGTGACGCTCTTCGGCGAACGTTAACGATTTTTCCACGAGTTGGGCGAGAATATCTAGGATTTCGTCACGGTCTATCGCGTCGTCCGCACAGACCGCTTCGGCGGCGTCCAGAGTCCAGCCGCCAGAAAACACCGACAATCGCGTCAACAGAGTTTGCTCCTGAGCGGTCAGGAGATCGTAGCTCCAATCGATCATGGCGCGCAGGGTCTGCTGTCTCGGAATATCGGAGTCGCGCTGTCCGCCCGCAAGCAGTCGGAACCGGTCGCCGAGACGGGCCGAGATCTGCTCAGCGGAGAGCACGCGCACTCTGGCGGCCGCCAGTTCAATGGCGAACGGGTTACCGTCCAGCCGACGGCAAATGTCGAGAACGGCGTTCGCGTTATTGGCGGAAACGATAAATGAGGGATTGACGGCCGTGGCGCGCTCACAAAACAAACGCGACGCCTCGGAACGCATCGCGAGGTCAATCTCGTTCTGATCGCCAGAAGGTAAGCGCACAAGATCCGGCAGTTCCAGCGGGGGCACGACTTGAATATTCTCTCCACCTACGCCGAGCGCCGCACGGCTGGTCGCCAAGATCTTCAAATGTGGGCAGGACCGCAGCAGAACCTCCGAGAGATGAGCGCAGCTTTCCGCCAGATGCTCGCAATTATCGAGGAGTATCAGGATGGATCGCGGTCGGATGAAATCCACGAGAGATTCCTCAACCGTGCGTCCAGGCTGCTCCCGTACTCTCAATACCGAAGCAGTCGTCTGCGCCGTAAGTTTTGGATCGGCTGTTTCCGCCAATTCCACCAGCCAAACGCCGTGCTCAAAGCGTTCGATCTGATTGGCGGCGGTTTGCAGCGCCAGCCGGGTCTTGCCGCCTCCCCCCGCCCCCGTCAGCGTCAGCAAGCGCGCCGTCTTCAGTCGTTCCTCGATCGTCCTCAGCAGATCCTTGCGCCCGATAAAAGACGTAAGCTGCGCGGGAAGATTGTTGGGCATGGCGTCCAGCGATTTCAATGGGGGGAAATCTATCGGCAATTGGGCGTGGGTTAACTGAAAAACGTGTTCCGGCTCCCGCAAGTCCTTCAAATAGTGCGAGCCAAGATCAAGCAGACCGATCTGTTTGGGAAGGGAGTTTACGACGAGCGCTTGCGTCGCCAGCGACATCAGGACCTGTCCCCCCGAGCCGATCAGAAGACGCGCCACTCGATTGACGTTTGGCCCGAAATAATCGCCGTCGCGCTCCTCGGCAACGCCTGTATGCAGGGCCGCGCGCACTTGCAGCCGCAGATCTTGGCTGGGGGCGTTTCCCAGTTCTCGCTGAATGTCAATCGCCGCCGCGATAGCCGCAAGAGCAGACGAAAACGCGGCGCAAAATGCGTCGCCGACCGTCTTAAACACAAAGCCGCCGTGGCCCGTGATGATCCGCCGAAGCAGCGCGTCATGTCCGGCCAAAGCCGCCTGCATCTTCTCCTCGTGGATTTCCCAAAGCCCGGTACTGCCTTCGATGTCCGTGAACAGAAACGTGACATTTCCCTTTGGAGGGGAGAAACTATCCATCAATTTTTGGCTCTTTCCCAAAGCAGTCAGATCATCTGATTGTACCTCTCTATCGGTTGCTCGTAATATCAAAAACGTCCCCTTCCTCAATTGAAGAAGGGGACGTTTCTCTCACCATTTGTCTGAGATTGATTTCGGCAGCTTACTTGACAGCCACCAGCTCGATATCGAATACGAGGGTCGCATTGGCCGGGATCGCCGGGGTCGGCGAGTTCGCGCCGTAGGCGAGATTGCCGGGGATGACCAAGCGTCGCTTGCCACCGACGCGCATCGTGGGAACGCCTTCGTCCCAGCCCTTGATCACGCGCCCCACGCCAATCGGGAAATCGATCGGCTGGCCGCCATGGTCGTAGGACGAGTCGAACTTGGAGCCATCGAGCAGCGTGCCCGTGTACTGCACCGAGACCGTCTGGCCGATCTTCGGATGTGGCCCCTTCCCGACTTTGATATCATAATACCGCAGTCCGTCCGGCAGCTTCTTCAGCTTGACCTTTTTGCCTTTGATGGTCGTCGCATTCGGCACGGCGGAGGTGCTGGCGGCTAAGATCGTCGCCGACGAGACGGCCGGGAGCGAACCGGCGCCTCTTGCTTCATTCGCGCTCAGAAACCCAGCCGCAAGGGCCATCGCGACGACTGAGGTCGTGATGATCGGTAAACACTTCATTCTTTCGTCTTCTCCAGATCTCAATAGTAATAGAATGGTCAAATTCAGACCAGATCGAAGCGGTCGAGGTTCATTACCTTCGTCCAGGCGGCGACAAAGTCCTGCGCGAACTTTTCCTGCGAATCGTCGCATGCATAGACTTCGGCGATGGCTCTGAGTTCGGAGTTCGAACCGAAGATAAGATCGACGCGGGTCCCCGTCCACTGAACGGCGCCGGTGGCGCGGTCGCGGCCATCAAACACGTCGTTGGCGTCTGAAGCCGCGCTCCACTTCGTTCCCAGGTCGAGAAGGTTGACGAAATAATCGTTGGTGAGCGACTCCGGGCGCTGGGTGAAGACGCCATGCTGCGACGCATCAAAGTTCGTGTTGAGGACACGCAGACCGCCGACGAGCACCGTCAATTCGGGCGCGGTCAGCGTCAGCAGCTGCGCCTTATCGATCAGCAGTTCCTCGGCGGACGCCGTGTGTCTCGCATTGAAGTAGTTGCGGAACCCATCGGCGGCCGGTTCAAGCGCCGCGAACGATTCCACATCGGTCTGCTCTTGCGCGGCGTCGACGCGTCCGGGCGTGAACGGAACCTTAAGATCGTGACCGGCATTTTGAGCCGCCTTCTCAATGCCCACGCTTCCGCCAAGAACGATCAAGTCGGCGATCGAGACTTGTTTGCCGCTGGGCTGAGCGGCGTTGAACTCGCTTTGGATGCGCGTCAGGGTTTCAAGTACGCCAGCAAGCTGCGTGGGATTGTTGACTTCCCAATACTGCTGCGGGACAAGGCGGACACGAGCGCCGTTGGCGCCGCCGCGCTTGTCGGAGCCTCGGAATGTGGAGGCGGAGGCCCAGGCCGTCGAGACCAGCTGCCCCACGGACAGGCCGGAAGCGAGGATCTTGCTCTTGAGCGACTCGATATCCTGATTGTCAATGATTGGAGATGTGACGGCCGGGATAGGATCTTGCCAGATCAATACTTCCGCAGGCGCCTCAGAACCAAGATAGAGAGCGCGCGGCCCCATATCGCGGTGCGTCAGCTTGAACCAGGCGCGGGCGAAGGCGTCGGCGAATTGATCGGGATTCTCATGGAAACGCCGTGAAATCTTCTCATAGGCCGGATCAAATCGCAGAGCGAGGTCCGTGGTCAGCATTGTTGGCGCGTGCCGCTTTGCCGGATCGTGGGCGTCCGGCACGGTATCGGCGGCGGCGCCATCCTTCGGCTTCCACTGGTTGGCGCCAGCCGGGCTCTTTGTCAGCTCCCATTCGAAGCCGAACAGGTTGTCGAAAAAGTTGTTGCTCCACTGGGTCGGCGTCGTTGTCCACGCTCCCTCAAGACCGCTGGTAATGGTGTGGACTCCATTTCCACTGCCGAGGGTGTTGCGCCATCCGAGGCCCTGTTCTTCAATGCTCGCCAGCGCCGGCTCCGGACCAATGTGCTTGCTGGGATCGGCTGCGCCATGGGTTTTGCCGAAGCTGTGGCCGCCGGCAATCAGCGCAACGGTCTCTTCGTCATTCATGGCCATGCGGCCAAAGGTTTCGCGAATGTCGCGGGCGGAGGCAATCGGATCGGGATTTCCGTTGGGGCCTTCCGGGTTGACATAGATCAGGCCCATCTGAACGGCGGCGAGAGGGTTTTCGAGATCGCGATCGCCCGTGTGCCGTTTATCACCAAGCCACTCGGTTTCCGCTCCCCAGTAGACATCTTCTTCCGGCTCCCAAACATCTTCGCGTCCGCCAGCGAAGCCGAACGTTTGGAACCCCATGGACTCTAGCGCGCAGTTGCCGGCCAGGATCATCAAGTCCGCCCACGAAATCTTCTTGCCATATTTCTTCTTGATGGGCCAGAGGAGCAAACGCGCTTTGTCGAGATTGGCGTTGTCCGGCCAGCTATTCAGTGGCGCAAACCGCTGCGCGCCCGCGCCCGCGCCGCCGCGTCCATCAGTAATACGATATGTCCCCGCGCTGTGCCACGCCATGCGAATAAAGAAGGGCCCATAGTGACCGTAGTCGGCCGGCCACCAAGCCTGCGACGCAGTCATCAAAGCAAAGATGTCATTCTTCACGGCCGCCAGGTCGAGTTTCTGAAACTCTTCGGAGTAGTTGAAGGACTCGTCCATCGGATTCGAAAGGTGAGAGTTTTGGCGCAGAATGCTAAGCCTCAACCCATTGGGCCACCAATCGCGATTTCTCGTTCCCCCACCCGCCGTTTGATTCAGCACTCCGCCGGAAAACGGACATTTGCTTTCCCCATTGCTTTCCTCATGATTGAGGGCGGAAATAATATCCGTTTCAAGACCATCCACGTTTACGTCACTCATGTAAGCTACTCCCTTGGCTTTGAGATAAAGACTCTTGCTGACATTGGGGGCACAGGCCCCAGAAAATCACCTCCGCCTCCTGCACGACGAAGCCGTGATTGGAGGACGGCTCCAGGCATGGAGCTGCGCCGACAGCGCAGTCCACATCAGCCGTCAGACCGCAGACGCGGCAGACAATGTGATGGTGGTTATCCCCCACCCGCGCCTCATAGCGAGCCGGATGCCCCGAAGGCTGGATGCGCCGAATAAGCCCCACCCTCTCCAGGGCGTGCAGATTGTCGTACACCGCCTGGGTGGACAGCACGCCCAGCCGTTTGCGGGCAGCCTCCGCAATGGCCTCCGCATCCCGATGCGCCCCCTCGCCCTGGACCGACAAGAGCACGGCGAGACGCGGCGCAGTCACCCGCAGACCGACCCGGCGAAGGGCTTCGTGAATTGTAACCTCATCAAAAGACATGATCGCTATTGTAAACCATAACCTGGAATAAGTCAAGAATACGAATGATTAAATTTTGACTACTGGATATCAACCTGACCGAGCCGCTTCGTCCCAGGGTGTTTCTCACGCCGTTATAAGATATAATGCTATCAAGCATGTATGCACAAGGTAACAAGCCATGGCGGAAGACGCTGGAACCACCATCACCCTCGAAGAACGTTTCATGAACAATGAATGATGGCGCGACTGCTGTGAGTCACGACGCTGCTCTTGCGGCGATCATGCCCTGCAACCAATTTCGATAAATCGTGTCTGATTGTTATGAGCAACGCGCAAATTTTGCCAGAGAAAACAGCTGCAGGATGCATCAACAGCCGGACTAATGTTCTTATGCATATCAGTCCGGGGCTTAAGTTGGAGGTCTTTTCGCATTCCGCGCCTGTGGTGACATGCGAAGAGGCGGCGTTCTCTAAAAGTAGGTTGCTGGATGATGAGTTAAAAACGCTATTACTTTGGACGGATCGTGGATGGCTTATCGTCAATACGATCGGGTCGAAGAGGATTTCCCTGAGAGCTATCAAAAAATTTTATAAAGTAAAGCAGGCGAGATTAGCGTCTCCGGATGAAATTAACGAATTAAATTTGAAACGAGGCGCAGTATCAATGCTGCTGGAGCCAATATGGAGCCTGCCAACGATCACTGATCCCGATGTATTCAATCGAGAAAATATTTCAACGAATAATGGGACCCTGATGGGCTATTTTATTTTTAATCCGAGATTGCTTTTGAGCGCCCCGAGAATGACTGTCGCAAGTGTGGAATAGCCCATGGAAACAAAAAAAGAGATCTGCAATTTACTCCTCACCGGAACGGGCATAGTGATAGTCGGGTGCCTACTCCCACCGACTCAGCAGATCGGAGCATCCATCCTCTCAGGAGTTGGAAGTTCAATTATTGCCTCGGCGATTTGCTACTATCTAGTAAGCAAGCGTTTTGCTGGATTGAACTTAGCATTAGAGTACGAGGCGGTAATTCGCCAGTCTCCTTTTTTGCGAAAACATCAAAAAGTGATTATCTATCTCCGTGAGGACGAAACCGGGGCGATCAAGGTGTTTGCTGAGCATTCCTTCACACTGAAAAACACATTAGGACGCACTCAAAATAAATCCTTTAATATGTATACGGATCTTGGCGGGTGGAACATGGATGGCGGCTTTATATCTGTTCAAGAAAATGGAAAAACCACCCTTGAAGGAGAAGCGCTTAAGCGTTGCCTGGATAAAGTAAACAACAAAGAATATTTTCGCAAAGAATATAAAATGTCGGCTGAAGCAGAAATATCATTTCGTTTTACGACGTTCGGCTATTTTCGTAAACGAGATCGGTTGATATGGACGGTGCAAGATATTTCTGAAGGCTTCGATATCGAAGTACGTAACGAAACTAGTATGAAGGATGAAATCACATTTAAAATCAATCATCACGAGGAACGAGAAGCACGCAACTCTATTAGCAGAATGCTGGGACAGAACGAGTGTGAAGTCGTTCGCTTGACGATACCAAGCGCTATCTTCCCTTATCAAGGATTTGAGTTATCGTGGAACTTCGAGGAAAGCGCTCTGCCTGAGAGCGTGGAGAGTGGAATGTCACCATTGTCTGCTGAAGATGAAGCTTTAATAAGTGTTAATTGAGATGTATAGTTGAGCGCCGCCGGTGAACTATCATGATGGTTCGCCGACAGCGCTCGTCATTCTTCCCGTTACTCCCTGAGTTTAGTGTTCGTACGCTCCCATATCAATCGCCGTCCCCTGGACACGCGCGGCGCTGGCGTAATCGAGCGTGCCGACGACGGTGGAGCCGAGGTTGGTTCCTGTGTTTCGCGCCGGGGAGCCGGTGTTTGTGTTCAGGTTCGGCGTCGTGGTGCTCACGAACAGTGGATCGGCGTAGGTGGAATGGGCGTCCTGGCCGCTGGCTGTCTTCCAGGAGGCGAAGGTGTAGTTCCAGGTTGTTTGGTTGATCCACTGCCATTTCGCATTGGCGTCTCCACCGGTGGAATAGTACGTGTTGTAGTCGAATACGCCGACGGCGGCGCCATCGGTGGCAATGTCTTTGACGAAGACGTCCTGCGAGCCGGCGTAGATGATGTTGTTTTTGAAGACGCTGTTGGTGGTCCGCCAGCCGATCTGGATCTCGCCGCACCACCAGTTGTTGGTGTCATTTGCGTAAAGCGTGTTGTTCACGAATGTGCAGTGGTCCGTGCCGCCAGTGCCAGACGCCATGTAGCCGCCGATCTCGATGGCGGCGGTGGCGTTCTTGTAGATCAGGTTACTGCGCACCGTGACATAGCTGGTAACTTTCCCGACGGCTTCGGCCGACGCCGCGATACCGATATCGCAATTGTGGACAAGGTTTCGCTCCATGACGATGTTCGTACCGCCATCAACGTAAAGCCCCGAGCAGGTATTAGCGTTGTAATACGGATTCGCGAGAGTTGAGCAGTTATAGACCGTGTTGCCGACCACCGTGCCGTTGCGCGCCTGATCGACAAGTGTTGATGTTCCATACCCGCCCGCAAGGTCAATGCCGATGTTATTGTTGTCATGCACGAGGTTATTGGAGACCGTGAACGTGGTCACATTGCCGACAAGCGTGCAGGCTTCGCTCCAGCCCGTCTTCAGTGCGTTCAGTTCGTTCCCGTCGATCGTGATGTTGTCGATGTCGCCGGACGCACTGTTTCCGCGGATGAGGATGCCGTGCGCATTGCCGCCGCTGGCCGCCGTGTTCGTGATGTCGTGAATGTGGTTGCTGAGGATCTGAATGTAACTGGACGCTCCATCCACGATCACGCCGGCGGGACTTGAGACATTTGAGGTCGATACGCCGTTTCGGATGTCAAGCCCCATGATCTTGATGTAGCTGCGGTTCGAGATCTGGATCAGCCCATGGTCGTAGCTTGGGACCCAGCTGGCCCCATCGATAGCGGCGGCTTCGCCAGGGTAGTTGCGGAAGGTAATATACCCGCCCGCCGATGAGCCGGAGACGTTCACATCAAACGGTGCGTACGAGCCGGTGCGGAAGTAGACAGTAGCGCCGGCGCCGACCGTGTTGGCCGCCTTTTGGCCCGTGCGCCAGGGCGCCGAGATCGTGCCGGCGTTCGTGTCGCTGCCAGTAGTGGAAACGTAATAGCTTGCGGAGGCATACGTGACCACCGTCGGATCGAGCGTCGTCACCCAGCTCGCGTTGGCGCCCTCAAAGGCGATCCGCGCCGACGCCGGGGAGCCGATGGAACTCAGCGGAACCGAGAACTGGACAGTTCCTGCGACCGGAGCAGTCTGAGTCACCGTGCCGGCCGTAGAGGTCCAGCTCCATGTCCCGCCGTTCGCGGTGGAGTGATATAGTCCCGTGTCTTCAATCAAGTAGTCGGCGCCGACGCCAGCCACGGTGTACCCCGTGGCCGCGCTGCTGTCGGTATCTAAATACACGTGGAAGTGGGCGTAAGAGCCGGTGTACGTAGCTTTGTAGTAGAGGTTCGTGCCGTCGCTCCAGGCTGTCTCGCCGGAAAAGGCGGCGTGCGCGCTCTGCTGTAATCCCACAGATGAGACTAACACAAGCGCAGAGAACAGCGATAATCGCGAAAACTCACACGATTTATTACGGAACGACGTCGGTATTGCGAATGGTTTCATAAGGATCCTCCAATGCCCCGAGATGCGATATGGTCTTACACAGCGATGCAATCGTCTGCCTGGCGTCTCAAGACGCCAGGCGCCACCTCCATTTCACGCGCGATTTGTTTTAGTTTTTGCCGCCGGTTGTCGCAACACCCTGGACAAACGTCTTCTGTGTGAAGAAGAACAGGATCATTACCGGCAGCATGAAGATCGTCGAGTCGGCCATCAGTGACGCCCACTCGCTTCCATGGGAGCCAAGGAGCTGCTGCAATCCGTAGGCGAGCGTGTAGCGTGCGGGATTGTTGATGTAGAGCAGCGGTCCAAAGAAGTCGTTCCAGGTCGCCAAGAACTGGAACAAAGCGCAGGTGACCAATGCCGGGCGCGCCAGCGGCAGCATCACCTGCCAGAAAATGCGAAACTCTCCCGCCCCGTCCACGCGCGCCGCCTCCGCCAGCTCGGCGGGGAGGTTTCGGAAGAACTGCGTCAAGAGAAAGATGTAGAACGGGACGCCGCAGCAGGCCGGAACGATCAGGGGCAAATAAGTGCCGTACCAGTGGAGCCATCGGAAGAGAGCCACCGTCGGCACCATCGTCACTTGCGCCGGTATTGCAATTGTTGCGACCATGATGAGGAATAATACGGACTTCCCGCGAAACTGCTGCCGCGCGAAACCGTACGCAACGAGAGCGCTGGAAGCGACGGCGCCCGTGACGGTGCAGAAGCAGAGAAACAGTGTGTTCTTCAAATACATCGCGAACGGCACGGCGCGCAGCGCCTTGGGATAGTTCTGCCATTCGACCGGGTGCGGCAAGAGGCTGGCCCATGTGAGCGGACCGCCATGCGCGAAGATCTGCGCGTCCGGTTTCAGCGACGTCGAAATCATCCAGGCAAGCGGCATCAACGCTGGCGTGCACAAGAGTAAGAGCGCCACGTGCGCCAGAATGCTCTGAAATCGCGTCAAACGCCCAAACGACGCGCGCCGCTTCGCACGCTGCGCGGGTAAGGCGGCCGGCGCGGTCCGTGTTCCAATTGCATATGGCGCATCCGGCATCGCGCCGGGCGATTCACTGCTCATTGCCTTGCTCCATCTTCGCCCCAGCGATATTACTGATCATAGCCCAAATCCTTCCGGCGGCTGCGTTCCCGCCCCGTCTCAAGCTCAAGCTGCGCCAGCGCCTCCTTGGGCGTCACCGATCCACGCTCCGCCAGCTCATCCCTGCTCTGGATCCGATCCATCAGGAATTGCTGATACGGCACGGGCGGCGTGGTCACCAGGTTCGGGCTTGCCGCCAGCTGCACGAATGTGTGGTACTGCGGATACTTGTGCAGATAAGCCTGATAGGCGGGCGAGTTCGTCATCCGTGGCGACGACGGCAGCCAGCCAAACGAAGCGTTGAATGCGCCGGCGCGCTCCGGGTTGTCGATTCCCGCCCAGAACTTAATGAACTCCCAGGCGCCTTCCGAGTGCTTGGCGCCGGCGGGAATCGTCAGGTAGTCGATCGAGGCAAAACTCGCGAGCGGCTTGCCGCCGCGCGGCGGCGGCAGCGGCGCCACGCGGTACTCCATCTCGGGAGCGAACTGCGCGAGCTGCATGACGCGCCATTCGCCGTCGAGCGTCACCGTAAACGAACCATCAATGAACGGCCAGTCCGCCCCGTTGTTCTCGGACTTCAGGCCGGCGCTGAAGCGGCGGACGCGTTCCATCCCCAGCCGATTTCCGGTCTGTGTCAGATAGTCCAGCGCGCGCTTGTTCGCGGGAGTATCGAGCAGCACTCGATCGGCGCGCGGATCGTAAAACCCTCCGCCGAACGCAGGCGCGTAACGGGTCAATCCCTGGGGCAGAAAGCCGAGACGCGTGTAGCGCCCGTCCGTGTCGACCTGGTTCAGCCGATTCCCCGCGTCCGTCAACGCTTCTAACGTATCCGGAAAACGATCGGGATCTAAGCCCGCCTGCCGAAACTGGTCGGGCCGATAATAGCAAGCGTAGACATCGACCGCCAGCGGCAGGCCGTACAGATGGCCCTTGTACCAGCCGTTGTCATGGAACACGGGATACGTGTCATGCGAAAAGCGCTGCCGCTCGGCGGGCGTCATCTTTGTTTCCAGCGGCTCAAGCACCCCAGCCTGTCCCCAGGAGCCAATCGCCTGCGTCCACTGCGCCATCACATCCGGCGGATCGCCGCCGGCGGCCGACAGCAGGAATTTCGTATCAGCCTGCCCGTACGGGACCTGCACCGCGATGACCTCGTACTTGGTCTGACTGGCGTTAAATTCTGAGACGATGTGCTCCATCACCGGCAGCCACTGCGCACTCCACATATGCCAATAGTAGACCGGGATGCGCGGCTGGGCCTGCGGCGCCGCCGATACAGAGAGGAGCGCTGCCGATTTTTGCCCGCAGCCAGTGATTGCAGCTCCGAGAGCCAGAATGGCCGCTGCGCCCATCACGCCGGCTTTCGAAAGTTGGAATTTCATCGTTGTTCTTTGCTTATCCCTCATAGTGCACCCAGCGCCGCTGCGACCAGAACAGCAGGCCCGTGATGCTCATGATGATCAGAAACAGCACCCAGCCCATCGCGCTGGCGTATCCCATGTCCAGATAATGCCAGGCCCGCTCGAACAAGTAGAGCGCGTAGAAGTGCGTGCTGTCCTCCGGGCCGCCCTGGGTCATGATGAAGGCTTCGGTGAAGTACTGAAAGACGCCGATCACTCCCATAATCACATTGAAGAAGATCACCGGCGACAGCATCGGCAGCGTGACATGCCGCAGCCGCTGCCACGCCGTCGCGCCATCGATCAAGGCCGCCTCATAAAGATAGACCGGGATGTCCTTGAGCCCGGCCAGGTAAATGACCATGCTGCCGCCAACGGCCCAGAGCGACATCAAGACGAGGCTTGGAAGCGCCCACTGCGGGCTTTGCAGCCACTCCGGACCGGCAATACCGACGGCCCGCAGCAATCGGTTCACCAGGCCGATCTCCGGGTTGAGCAGCCATAAGAACACCACGGACGTGGCCACCGACGGCAGGATCGACGGGATGAAGAAGATCGTCCGGTAGAGGCTGATTCCGCGAATATCCAAATTGAGCAGCAGCGCGAGACCAACGCCGGCGATGACGCCCAGCGGAACGGCCAGCACGGCGAACTTCACCGTGACGCCCAGGGAAGTCCAGAACAGTGGGTCCCCGTGCGCCAGCGTGCGATAGTTGGCGCCGCCGACCCAAACCGGCGGGGTGACGATGTTATAGCGCGTAAACGAAAGCGCGATGCTGCTCAGGAACGGAAACGCGGTGAACATCAGGAATCCTAAGATCCAGGGGCTGATGAACGCATAACCGACTAATCCTTTCTTCATAGTTTCCTCGTCCTCCCGCTGCGCGCGGACCGCCGTTCATGATGCAATGCGGCGAAACCAGGGCAGGCGCCCAAGCGGGGCGTCCACAATTTGAACGCATGGGCCATGGATGACGCCGCCATCCTCTGCCCGCCACTGACCCGCCGGGAATGCGACACGGCGGCTGCGGGCGCCCTGCTCTGTGACGGGCGCCGCCAAAATCGCGTCGCCCAGCATAAATTGGTCCTGAACGCTTTCCAGACCGCCGTGTGGGAAGACATAGCTCATATGGCGCAGGATCGGCTCGCCCGTCAGCGCCGAATACTCGGCGAGAGCCAGGATCTCAGACGCAAAGCTCTGACGAATCCGTACGGCGTCGCGGCAATAACGCAGATGTTCGTCGTCGAGCACCCGCCAGGGCGCTAGAGAGAATTGGACAATCGGAAACAGCAGGGACGCCTGAAGCGTCCGGACGAACAGCTCCTGATCGACATGGAAATCGTCGCCGGTAAAGGACCCAATGTCCCCTCCCCCCACCATGTCCGGGCAGAGGAAGCCGTAGCCGGCGAGCCCCTGGGCGAGGCCGTTTGGAACGATATCCGTCAGACCGCCCGATCCCCAGGTATGCAGCCGGTCGCGCAGGCGCTGCACCAGCGGCTGGCCGGCGAGCTTCCAGCACGCGCGATACTCATTGAAGCGATAGTTCAGTCCGATCTCAGCCCACGCCTTGCAGTAACGCAGCGCATCCGTGGGCTCATGCATCACGTCTTCGGCGCGAACGTACTCGGGATCACCCGCATCAAACTTGAAGCCATCGATCCCGTACTCAGCCATCAAATGGTCCAAGCGGCGTTTGAGCCACTGGACGGCGGACGGATTCGTCAAATCGAGCATCGCGCTCTGCCCGTTCCACCAGGCGCGCACCACCGGCGACGACTGAGCGTCCAGCACAAGCAGATTTTTGCGCTCCAGTTCGCGATAAACGCCGCAGTCGGGGCTAACGAATGGGCTGACCCAGAGCATCACACGAAATCCCTCGTCGTGAAGCTGGCGGACCATCGCGCCTGGGTCCGGAAATCGACCGCTGTGAAAGCGCCAATCGCCGTGGTGCTCGAACCAGTTGTCGTCGATCATCAAAACGCCAGGCGGAAATCCGCATTCCTGAATGCCGCGCGCGTACTCCAGCACCTTCTCTTGGGTCGGCTCGTACTGCATCTCGATCCAGGAATTGTACTGCGGCGCCGTAAAGTTGAGCGCATCCGGCATCTGACCGCTCGGCGGAAAGAAGCGCCGGCAGGCGACTCGATACGCCCCCGCGAGATCGCCATGCCCTTCCTCAAAAACTAACTCTGAGCCGGCGCTGGCGACTGTCAGGCCGCCATCGCGTTCGTCGAACGTGAACTCCAGCGGCTCATCGCTCCAAACGAAACGGCCATGACTTGAGAGGAGCAGGGGCGTCGCCTGATTTCCCCGAATATTGGCGCTCATGTCACAGTGGTAGAATCGGTCGCGAAACGGCATCTGGACGCCATCCTCCACCACTCCGCCCCACCAGTATTCGTCCGGCCGCAGCGCGATCCGCCGCGCGTTCGTTCCGCTCGGCGATACCTCAGTATCTCTCAATTCGATCATTGTCATTCCGCTCAGCTCCTATCAATTGCAGCGCGAATTCAGAAGCCGGCGAATAAATTCGCCAGACTTGTTTTGCAGCGTTAAGGCACGCGAACGCTGGTAAGAACCGTCCACCCATTGTCGCTGGGCAGCGTGTTGGCGAACTTAACGCCCGGACGGCCGGTCATCGGATCGATCACGCCGATCCCCAGCCGATACGCGCCAGGCCGGACGTGCAGACTCTGTGCGGCGCTCAGAGTAAACTGGCCCGGCAGCCATTTGCGGATGTCCGTTTCCGTGGACAGCACCTGAACGGCGCGGTGTTTCGCATCGATCAAGGCGAGCCGCACGGGCCATCGGTAGTAGAACGGGGCCACGCCCTGGTTTTCCCCCGTGATGGCGACCCGCAGCGAGCCAGGTCCTTTTCCCTTCACCGAAGCCTGCACCGTGCGCAGCGAAAACTGGTATCCCATGCGCCGTACCATCGCCTGAGAGTTCGCAATAAATTGCGGCGATGTATCCGAGGCAATCGCAGGGCTGTATGGCCCCACCCACGTCATATGCACCTTTTCCACGGCGGCCATCGTGCGAGCGAAGTCGGCTCCGAGCCAGTGGTCGGCTTTTCCCGGCTCCATCTCGCCGCCGATCGGCGCGGCCTTCCAGTTGTCAGTCCGGCCGGCGCGCCCCATCTTCGGCAGGAACATCCAATCATCCGGCCCAGTCGTGTCCGAGGGGAACATATCGTCGTGGTATCCGAGCCAGGCTTGCTTTCCGGTGACACCGTCTGGGTAACGCGCCTGAAGATGCTTGTCTGGAAAGGCGCTCCGGTACGCATCGATAATTCGCTGCTGTGTGGCTGGCGCCGCGAACAACTCCACGCGCGGATAAGTATGCCATTCGCCCCAAAAACCCAGGGTCCCGACAGTCACAAACGCCACGCGGGGATTACGGTCGTAGCGCTTGCCAAGAGCCGCGATCAGACGCTCCAGGCCGGACACCAAAATCGGATCGTCGTAATCCGGCGACTGGCCACCGCCCTCTTCGGTGTATTTCCGCAGATGCACGCCCTTGGCGACAACCCAATCGGGCACGCCCGAGGGCAGACTGGGGTAGTCCAAATAAACACGAAAGACAACTCGCTTCCCAGCGGCGCTCGGGACGCTCCAGGCGCGCTTCTCCCAGGCGTCAAAATCATAGACACCTTCACGCGGCTCGAGTTCTTTCCACGAAACGTACTGGTAGACCATGGAGTACGGCTGACGGATCGGTCCGGCCGTCGTATAAGTGCACCAACCCTTCAAGGGGTTATCGAGTGGACCAGGACCAGGACTCAGGCGAACGGTTTGTCCTTGCCCCCGGCTCATAGGAACGAATCCGAGACAGACAGCCGCCAGTCCCAGCACGATCATCCGCGGCCAGTGTAACTTCATTCTTAATTGCTCCAGCTAGGAACCCGGATATAAAATCCGGGTCTGAGAAGCGAAGCGCTAACCGTCCGTGCCGGACGGACAAACTATGGACAATCGACCACAGATATTTGTTTGTCCGGCACGGACAATTAGTCGCGAAGCGACTTCACAGACCCGGTTTTTATAACCGGGGACGATCTCGGGATTACTGCAAGCTAAACGTTGCAGCGAGCGATCCGTCACTGCACTCGGTGCCTGCGGCCATGGTTCCCTCGCCGTTGGCGCTCTGCGCAAGCGCCGTGTTGCAATCCGCCGCCGTAGGATTGCTGATGCCCGCCGAGACGGCGGTCCCGCGCAGGAACTTCGCATGGCAGTCCGCCAGCAGGAAGTTGGATCCGTCGGTATGACGCCCGGTCGGCTTGTCGTAGGCGGCATGGTCCGCGTCAACAGAATTGCGCATGTAGCCAGTCTGCCACTTCAGAGTCGCCGGTGTGGCGTACCCGCCGGCGCCGCCAAGGTTCGTGGTGTCCGATCCCCAGGCGCGAACTCCGAAGCCCGCAGGCGAGGCGCCGTTGCTGCCGTCGCCGTAAGTGGTCTCGCCGCCGCCGCCAGCCGGACTCCAGGTATTGTCTCCGGGGTCGTAAGCATTGCCCTTCACCTCAGCAAGCAGCACCGTTTTGGATGGCGCGTTGTACTGGGCGACCGTGTAGCTGTCGACACCCTTGGTTTGGTCGCCAGATGGAATTGTGTTATTGCTATTATAGGCGTACGAGACAAACACCTGGTTACCGGTGCTGTCATCGGGACACTTGTAGACCTGTACGCTCTTGACATACGGGTAAATTTCGCCGGCCCATCCATTCCCGCCAGGCGCATAGATGTTGATCCCGTTTGGGTTCTTTTCATCATTGTCCTGACAGTACTGCGTAAACCCAAGTCCCAGCTGTTTCATGTTGGAAAGACAGCTGATCTGGCGAGCCTTCTCCCGAGCCTTGGCGAAGACAGGGAACAAAATTGCCGCAAGAATCGCGATAATCGCGATAACAACGAGTAATTCAATCAATGTGAAGCCGCGATTTGCATTCATCGTCCGTCGTGAAACGATATTATAATCTGACATTGCCCACCTCCGAAGTTTAGTATTCCAACAAGAAGAAACGTATACAAACTCTGCATTAGACGGAATATTCTATTCGCCTATCCCATTTCGGCTGGCCCTATCGGGCTTCAAATATTGCTCCCCTCCTTTCGGGTCAGCTACGGTTGTGTCGATGCGCGTACGACTAATTTCGGCTTGAGTATCCGCTGCTGCAATGGGCAATCGGGCTCTTCGATGCGCCGGGCCAGAAATTCCCAGGCGAGGGCGCACATCTCATCAATGGGCTGGCTGATGGTCGTGATCGGGCATGCAAGATAATCGCATTCTTCAATGCCGTCACATCCCACCAGCGCGATATCGTGTCCTACGGTGGCGCCGACGTCGCAGATCGCTCGGTAGGCCCCAAGGGCCACATCATCGTTATGGCAGAACAGCGCATCTGGTTTGTTCGCTGTATCCCGCAGATATTCCGAGGAGGCTTTTCGCACCGACGCGAGCGACAGGTCGGGCAGCCAGATGAAGCGCGTTTCCAAACCGGCCTCGCGCATGGTCTTCTCGTAGGCGGCCATGCGAGTGTCCGCAGGCCAGTGCTTATTGGGCTGAGGCGTGATATAGACGATATTACGGCGGCCAGATTCGATGAGATGCGTAATGGCGTCCACTGTTCCGGCGTAAAGGTCCACGCCGACGCAGTCTCGCTCCTCAGTCCAGTATCCACCCATGCTGACAAACGGAATGGACGCCGACGGGTTGAGCCGCGAAAACGCGGGGCCGGCCGTATCCGTATCCAAAACGATAATGCCGTCCACCGGAAGATGGAATGACCTTGAGGTATTGGGGGCCGTGTTTAGCTCCTGCTCGATATCACGAATAATGATCTCGAAACCCGATCCGGCCATTTGCTGCTTCATCCGGTGCAGTACATGCGCCCGATGCTGCGAATAGTCAAAGCACATCCAGAACGCAATGCTGCTGAACCGCCCCGTGACCAAAGCCCGCGCGGTATTGTTGGGTCGATACCCAATCTCTTCCGCCGCAGCGAGCACACGAACGCGCGTCTCTTCACGAATGCTCGCCAGGCTGCTGCCATTGAGCACGTTGGAAACCGTCCAGCCGGAAACACCGGCGGCTCGTGCAACATCATCTCGGGTGGGGCGCTTCTTCAATAACATTGAGTGTCCTAAATATACAACAGCCGCTGAGTCTTGCAGTTGCGAGGCTGTTAACTACACGTGTTGGCTACACGCGTTGGTTACGAAGCCATTCTATCAGGACTTCTCATATTTGTCAACAGAAATTTGAAAAATAGTTTTGGCTTTTTTGCGTTGGCCCCTGATAACATGCGATGAATCGTTCATAGTCGCTGTCGAGATCAATAGATTCCATACGCATGGCGGATCGTCCATGGTATCGAAATCCGTCCGTCCGCTATAATAGCGGCGGCGCCACGAGCCCCGAGACGATGCGCCTGAGTTGAAAGGATGCAGAGAGAATGACAGTCAAGAACCCTGGACGCCGATCTTTTTGCGCTGCCTGCTTTACGTCTCTGGTGACAATCACTCTCATCACTGATAGCCCCTCTCGATCGGCGATCGCCGCCGGGGCTCCTCTCTCACCCCAGAAACCAATCGCGAAACAGTTATATCTCCCCGACGAAATCTGGAACGTGCCGAAAGGCAACGATTTCACGGACAATCACAGTGAATATAGTAACGCGCGAAAAGCGGAGTCGCCGAACTTTGCGTTATTCTGGGCGAAGGAATATGGGAGCGATCCATCCATCAATCCAGACACGACCAAGCGCTTCCGGGCGGAGGAGATCCTGCGGGAGTGCGAGAGATTTTACGACTGCTATGTCAATCGATTGAAGTTCGTCAAGAGTGGGCATTCGGTCGCGGACAAGTACAAGATCCTCATTATCGTCTTCGGCGGCGATGACGGAACCGCCTACGGCGGGTCGGAGGGTTCCGTGGGGACACTGTTTGCCCCAGCCGTTCGCATCAGCCGCCCGCCCTACGGCGCCGCAGCGCATGAACTGGGGCATACGTTTCAGTCCTTTGTGCATGCCGACGGGGCGCCGGGATTCGGGAATACATCGCACGCCATCTTCGAGATGACATCGCAGTATATGCTCTGGCAGGTCTATCCCGAATGGATGACATTCGAAAACTACCACCTGGTCAACTACTTAAAGAATACGCATCTCGCGTTTCTGCATGACGCGAACCAGTATTGCTCACCCTACGTCCTGGAGTACTGGTCCAACCGACACGGCGTGGATTTCGTTGGGCAGCTTTGGCGTGAGGCGCAGGCCGGGGAAGATCCTGTGATGGCCTACAAGCGTCTGACGGGTCTCAGCCAATCGAAATTCAACGACGAGATGTTCGATGCGGCGCGCCGCTTCATCACCTGGGACCTAAAGCGGATCGAAAAAGTGGCTCATTCCTACGCCAACCAGCATCGCAGCACTCTCACCCAAGTGGATGACGGCTGGTATCGCATTGCGGAAAGCAACTGCCCCCAGAACTACGGCTACAACGGCATCCGCCTGAAAGTCCCCGTCGCCGGAACGCAGGTTACCCTGGACTTCAAGGGAATCGCCGGCGCGTCGGGATTCCGAGCCATTCACGCCGAACGAGCGGGCTGGCGGTATGGGTTCCTGGCCGTGAAGCAGGATGGGCGCCGGGTGTACGGTCCAACGTTCTCCGCTGATGGCGCGAGCCATTTCGTCGTACCCGCCAATACGGCGTTCCTCTGGCTGGTGGTCAGCGGCGCGCCGACAGAGCACTGGCCGCACGTGTCGGACCGAGGCGGCGAGACCGACGAGCAATGGCCCTACCAGATTCATCTGACCGGCACATCTCCCAAGGCGGCGATGATCGTCGGCTGATCATGGGACGCTTCTCAATGGAATCGGTTGACAGCGAGCCAGGGATCAATAATCTCCATATTTTGAGCGGAAATCTCATGGGCGGCGCCTCAGATTTCTGATATCATGGGTAACTACAACAGTGGCGACAGGAGTTCTCAATGATTTCTCGTTCCGTCAGTCAAACGGTCATGCTGGCCTGTATGGGCGCGGCGTTCGGCGCGGTAAGCGCGCGGGCCGCGGAGCCGCAACCCGGAAAGCTCACCGTGCAGATCGACCAGCCGGGAGTGGCGATCAGCCCCATGCTCTACGGCATGATGACGGAGGAGATCAATCACTCCTATGACGGCGGCCTTTATGGCGAGCTGATCCAGAACCGTAACTTCAAGAATGACCCTGCGAACCCCGTTCATTGGTCTCTCGTTCAGGATGGCGGCGCGTCGGGAACAATGGCGCTGGACACAGACAAGCCGGTCAGCGGCGCCCTCTCGACAAGTCTGAAGCTGGCGGTTACTCAAACCGGCGGACGCGTCGGCGCGGCGAACGAAGGTTACTGGGGTATTCCGGTTCAGCCGAATACAAAATATCAGGCGTCGTTCTACGCCAGGTCGTCCGACACATTCACCGGCCCTTTGACGCTCGGCATCGAAAGCAATGACGGTGCGCATGTCTATGCTCAGGCGCGGATTGATAAGATCGCCAGCGGCTGGCGCAAGTACAATGTGACACTCGCCACCGGTAAGCTCACCCCGTCGATAGCGAACCGCTTCGTTATCTCGGCGAATACGCCGGGAACCGTGTGGCTCAGCCAGGTCTCCCTGTTTCCCCCGACTTATAAAAACCGCGCCAACGGAAATCGCGTTGACTTGATGCAGAAAATGGACGCCATGAACGCGGCCTTCCTGCGCCTCCCCGGCGGCAACTATTTGGAAGGCAACGCCATTGCTGAGCGCTTCGACTGGAAGCAGGCGATCCATGGCGTGGACGACCGTCCCGGCCATCAAGGCCCCTGGGGCTATCGATCCACGGACGGCCTTGGCCTGCTGGAGTTTTTCGAATGGTGCGAGGATCTCAAAGTCGAACCGATCCTTGCCGTCTACGCCGGCTATTCCCTGCCGCCCAAGAATGAGAAGATCGATCCCGGACCTGGCCTGGAGCCGTACGTTCAGGATGCGCTCGATGAGATCGAGTACGCGACGGGCGACATCGACACCAAATGGGGCGCCGCGCGCGCGGCGGACGGCCACCCAAAACCGTTCAAAATTGAATATGTGGAGATTGGGAACGAAGACTGGTTCGATCCTTCGGGCAGTTACGACGGCCGCTTCGCTCAGTTCTTCGACGCGATCCGCGCAAAATATCCCGAACTGAAATTAATCGCCACCATGCCGGTCCGCAGCCGTAAGGCTGATTTGAACGACGAGCATTTTTATCGCAGTCCCTCGGAAATGGCGAAGGACGCGAAGCATTACGACTCCTACAGCCGTACGGGTCCAAAAGTCTTTGTGGGAGAATGGGCGTCGATCGAGGGATCGCCGACACCGACGATGAACGCCGCACTGGGCGACGCCGCCTGGCTGACGGGTCTGGAACGTAACTCCGACATCGTCCCAATTTCCTGCTACGCGCCCATGCTGGTGAACGTCAACCCCGGCGCCTCCCAGTGGGGCACGAACCTGATCGGTTA
>NZ_JBDSQY010000358.1:0-23810 GCF_039929585.1 Capsulimonas sp. | reverse complement strand
GCCATTATAGTGCTATTGTAACCGATCTGAGACAGGGTTTCAAGACGAGTTTGGTTCAGGCGGACAAGAACTCTTGTCCGCCTGGCCGACGAAATCGGAGGCTATGGGGTGACGGTCGTGTCGGGCTTAATCAGCTTAAACATGTAAAAGTCATTGGCGCGTACTTCGGTCCAGCGACGGAACTTCGCGGAGCCGTCAGCCATCACATAATTGGAGCCGGACCCGCTGACGTGGCCGTCGGTGGGCTGACGGTTGTTATTGCCCGTGCAGCCGGTGGGTAGGCTCATCGCCGTTCCGGGCGCAGCGTTCGGAGTGCGTCCGGCAAGTTTCCAGAGGTCGCAGTTGGCGAAGATCGAACCGCTTGGGCTGCCGACGTACGAGGAATCCGTGGCGGCGTAATTGACCTTCGGCCAGATTTCGGCGAGTGCAATCGTATTCGACGGCGCATCGACCGCCGCGATGGAAACGCCAGTTCGGGCCGGCGCCACGTTATAGGTGCTGAGACCCGTGTTGGTATCCGTGGTTCCGCCAGCTTGCTCAGTCACGATCTGTGTGATGTAAGTGTAAGAGCGGGGCAGCGCTTTTGCGCGGTAGCTCTCGTCCCAAAATGAAAGACCCTGGCCAACTGCGGCAGAGTTACGCTGCTGGTGATCGCTGGGACAGAACCAGAGTTGGTCGTTTTTGATGTATGGGTTCAGCTGGCGGTCGAGTGGCTGGCGAGTGTCTCCGCCGCCGTTCAACGTTGGGAGGGTCTGGAGCGCTCCGGGATATCGCTCATCGTAGTCCTGCACGTACATGTTGAGACCGATACCAATCTGGCGCAGGTTGGAGACGCAAGCGATCTGGCGCGCTTTCTCACGAGCTTGGGCAAAGACGGGGAACAAAATTGCCGCGAGAATCGCGATAATGGCGATAACGACGAGCAATTCAATCAAAGTAAAGCCGTTTGACCGGCGCTGAATAGTGGTGGACATAAGAGTGATCCTTTGAATTCAAATATACCGTGCAGCCGTCCGCAAGATCGTTCTTGCATATTGGTGTGCGGCTTACGGAGGTTATTATAGCATCCTAATTTTGCGAATTGTCCGCTCAATTGTTAAGACGAGATTAAGTTTTGATTAAGTTTCGTTCCGATTTATGCTGTTCTGGTGCGTTAAATAAATCTAGTAAGCGCCTTACAGTTTTAGATGTACAAATGTTTCTTTAGGAACATATAGATTTGGTCGCTTGCTATGTTTGGGGCGTATTTAGGATGTTTGGAGCAAAACTAAGAGGCGTTTGTTCCAGGCGTTCGGACTATTCTCTGAGAACATAACTCAGAGAATAGTCCGCCTCGCCACTCACGGGCGCGCCGGGTGGGCGGGAACGCCGGTGTGGGTCAGCGTGACAGGAGTGATGCTCCCATCGGCGCGGAACTCCAATTTATCAAGACAGACGACACGGTGGTTGCCGTCTGTTTCTGTCAGCGGACGGCGGTGGTAGCAGATTACCCATTCATCCTCTGTGCCGGGCAGCAGCAGGACGGAGTGGTGTCCCGCGCCGTTTGCGACTTCAGGATTGTTCTCTAAAATCTTGCCGCCATATTCGAATGGGCCGAATGGATTGTCGGAAACACCATACGCGGCCATGTAGGTGTGGTCGGTCCAGCCGCCTTCGCTCCACATCAGATAGTAAATCCCCTTGCGCTTCACCATAAATGGGCCTTCGACATATCCGGGGGAGGGGGTAATGTCCCGGAAATCTTGATTGAAGGCGCACATGGTGGGCGTGAGGCGCGCGACGACGCATTTGCGGTGGCCGCCGAAGTAAAGATAGGATTGACCGTCGTCGTCCGTGAAGCAGTGCGCGTCAATCGGCTGCGCGCCGTGTGGGTAGTGGCCGACAATCGGCCGGCTGATGGCATCACGGAACGGACCGGCGGGCGAATCGGAAACCGCGACGCCGAGGCCGGCGCCGTCGCCCGCAGAAAAGTAGAAATAGTACTTGCCGTTCTTCTCCGCGCAGGACGGGGCCCAGGCCGCGAAGTTGGTCGACCAAGGCACGTCCTTGAAGTCCAGGATCACGCCTTCGTTGCGCCAGTCCGTCAGATCGTCCGAGGACCAGCACTCATAGGAAGTCTGTTTGTCGTAACGATCGGAAGTGGTGGGATAGAGATAATAACGACCGCCGAAGCAATGGATTTCGGGGTCGGCGTACCATCCCGAGAAGAGCGGATTGCCGCTCATGCGCGGGGCGTCAAAAGGCATGTGACATTCTCCTGAGGTGGATGAGCTTGACAGAAAACTTGGGGGCGCAAGAAGCTCTCCGTGCATTTTACCTACTCTTTGCCCTTTCCGCGACAGCGGCGGCGTGCGGAAAGTAATCCCTGATTTACAATAGTGTTATTACGACTTATGGTCAAGAACATATGCGATTCGGGCAATTGATGGGTCAATGTCTATTAGGCCCTGATTTGGTCCGAGAAATGATTCCTGTACAATTCGTAAATATGGTGATGATTGCTTCTGCACAGAATAAACTAAGTTTCTAAAGCGTCATTTGCGGGCTATGTTCAAGAAGCGAATACGATGAAATCCTCATGCGCCTACTTTACGCCTGCTTCTTAAATTCATACTGAAATCCCTCTAAAAATATTAGTTCGTGACATCCCCAAAACCCCTAGCGTGATCTCGAAAAGTGTGATATAACAAGTAGACGAGTGGCCAGGTAACCCTATGGTAAATTATTAATATGGAAATGTGTACTTGTTATATAAAAAGAAATGGGGGCTTCGGATTATGATTTCTTATCGTCATTCCGTCTGCGCGGCGGCGCGCGTCGCCGCCGGCTTATGGCTGCTGAATATTCCACTTTGCGCTCTGGCCGTGGATACTCCTCATGTGGTGGCTCCACAGCGGGGGCTATCCGCGCCGACCGATGTCGTCGTCAAACCTATCAGCGCGACGCGCCTTGGGGTGACGTGGAAGGACACTACCGACAGCGAGGATCATTTCGAGGTTGAAGTTTCCACGGACGGAACGACCTACGAAGGCGTCGGGCGCACTGCGGAGAACACCACGGACTTTTCCTGCGAGGCTTTAAAACCCAATACGATCTACCATGTTCGGGTCAAAGCCACGAACTCCATGGGAGAATCAGAGTACGGTGAAGCGCCGGCAGTGGCCACCTACAGCATGGGTAAAGGGCTCACTGGTCACTATTACCATTACGTCAAAGGCGAAACCGAAACCACCAAACCAATATTCAGTCGCGTTGATCCATACATCAGTTTCGATTGGACGGAAGGGCTCAATAGCGAAGACGGCGGCCTGAAGTACAATTTTATGGTTGTATGGACAGGACAGGTGACGCCCGTTTACTCGGAAACCTATACCTTCTATACAGAGGCAGACGACGGCGCCCGTATGTGGGTGGATGGCAAACAGCTGGTGGACGATTGGGTGGATCATCCGGCGACCGAGAAGAGCGGGACGGTCGAATTGAAGGCGGGGCAAAGATACGACATCAAGGTGGCGTATTATGCATGCGGTCTTGGTGTTTCTACGATGAAGCTGAGCTGGTCGAGCGCCACTCAGGATAAAGAAATCATCCTACCGTGCCAGATGGATCCCAAAACGGCGAAAGAGGCCGAAGCGGCGGCGAGTCTTATTGAGGCGAAAAGGGGATTAGGGCCGGCGAAACCGAGCGTGAAGAATAAACCTGGATCAAAGAAGAAGATTGCCGCGGCGGGATAATCTCGATACGCGGCGTTGAAACAATCGAACTGCGAGTTAAGAAGGCGGCCGGTGGTGAAAACCACCGGCCGCCTTCCTATTTCGCATCTTGGTAAGATATCGAGAAGAGTTGACTTTACTACATCGCGCCAGGAGTTGCCGGGGTGTCTCCCTCAAGCCGCGTCATCGTGCTTGTCATGTCCATGTGGATCTTGGAAGACATCGTCGCCGTGGGAGCTTTGGGGTTGGCGGCGGGAGCTTTCTTCTTCAGGGCGACCGTTTTGCCCATGGGCTGCGGAGCGGCGGGAGTATTCACAGTGGCGTCGAACTGGGCGGCGACTGACTGCGACTTGACCTGTCCGGCGGCGACGTCAAATTGGACTTCGCCGCTCATCGTGATCTTTCCGTTCAGTTTGACCCCGGACGGCATCGCCGTGGCCGTTTTGGAATTGATGACGCCGCCTCCGGTTTGTTTGATGAGCGCAATTGCTCCGCCCACCGACGGCGTTAGCTGGGTCAGCTGGAAATTCGAGGTGATATTGGCGCCGACGCCGCTCATGGCGATGGTGCTCGTCCAGGTGTCGCCCGGTTTGACCGCGCGGATGGGGAATACTCCGTTTTGCTGGTACATCCCCATTTGCTTTGGATCAAAGCCATAAGTGGACGATGGCGAATTGAGCTTGGCGGAAATAACTTTTCCAAGTTCGCTCAGAACAAGTGTGGTGTCTGCGGCGGCTTGCGCTTTTTGCATGTCGCTTTGCGACATCGGCTGCCCGTTCATGGTCATTGCGATGGATTCGATTTTTACCGTCAATGTCGCCGTGTTATTGACAGGGTCCACGCTCTGCACGGTTTGCCGCATGACTCCTTCGATATGCTGACTAAGGGGGATCGGTTTTGGCTGACCGGGGATCGTGATCGTCATGTTGACGTCGGAAACATTATTGAAGCGCAGAACCTGCCCGGCAGTGAACTTGTAGCGCAGAAGCGCGTCGGTGGGCGTAGGCGGTATGGGGCGATCAAGCACGCCGCCTCCGGGCGGAGCGGGCGGGGCGGCGTCGCCCTGCGCGTGCAGGGGCGCGCTCGCGGCGCCAAACAGCAGCGCGGCGGCGAGCAAGGGGGTGTATCGGACTTTCATCGGCGATTCCTCGTATAATTAGTCGTGATGGCGGAAGTGGATGCGCCGGCGTATTTGCCGCCGCGTATCTTCGTATAGAATACCCGAGTCTTGCCGAGCCCATACCCTTCATTCGCGTCTTCGACATTCTCGTCTTCGAATGGGTAGAATACGGAATGCCTGACCTCTTGGATCTCTTTATCGTGGGCGCGGGGCCGGCCGGTCTCGCCGCCGCCTGTGCGGCTCAGGACGCCGGATTGTCCTACGCCGTTGTCGAGCGCCAGGGGCTGGCGCAGTCGCTTGTGGATCATCCCCAGCAGATTCAGTATTTTTCCCCCTCCGACGAAATGGCGATCGGCGGCGTTCCGTTTTTCTCTGCCGGAGGCCACAAGCCGACCCGGGAACAGGCGCTGGCGTATTACCGCGCCGTCGCCGCAGTGCGCCGTTTGAACATGGCGACCTGGGAGGAAGTGATCGCGGCCGAACGGGTGGGGGAACCGGAAGAGAACCAGGGCTTTCTGATCAAGACCCAGCGTCGTGTGGCGGGCGAGGGGGAAACGCGCGTCTGGCGCGCCCACACGCTGCTGATCTGCGCCGGAACCTTCCCCAACCCCCGTCCCCTACGCGTTCCCGGAGCCCAGCAGGCGAAAGTCATGTTCCGTCTTGCCGATCCCACTCCTTACTTCGGCCGGGACGTGCTTGTGGCGGGAGGCGGTAACTCGGCGGCGACCGCCGGTATGACGCTGGCGGAAGCGGGCGCCCGTGTCACGGTAGCCATGCGCCGCGTTCCCATTGACTTCCAGAACCACCTGCGTCCGTTTATCGTCCGCGACCTGAATATCATGGCCGAAGAAAAGCGCCTGACCCTGCTCACCAACGTCTGTGTCGCCTCCATCGGTCCCAGGTCCGTTCAGTTGATCCCCTTTGTCGGTTCTGAACCTGCTTACGAAATCCCCAACGACTTCGTCTTCGCCATGCTCGGCCATACCGCCGATATGACCCTGTTCCACCGCCTTGGCCTGCCGCTCGCGGAGGATGGCCTTCCCATATACAATGAAGTTACGGCGGAAACGCCGGCGCCCGGGATCTATGTCGCCGGCTCGCTGTCCCGGGCCAATATTATCCTGGAATCTCGGCGCCGCGCCGTCGAAATCGTCGCACGCATTGCCTCATTCCGTTCGTGAGAGAGAATTTTATAATAATGCTTTGTATTTAAAAGTTCTTTATGGTAATATAGGCACGGAGGAACTATGAACTCTCTTTCACGCCGCCGCTTCGCATTCTGGATACCACTGCAGCCTCGCCTTCTCGTCGAGTTTGCTCGGCTGGAGATGCTCTCGATCGTATTTCCCATCTTTCTCTTTGCCTGTCTTGGCCTCACATCGGTTGTGTCCATTGCGGGGCTTGCGCGTTACGATGCGCTCCTGCTGCTGTGCATTGCGGCGCAGTATGGGATGTGGCGGTTTGGATGGGAAAGCACGGATGAAGTCAAGGTGATTTGCGTCTTCCACGTGCTGGGATTGACGCTGGAGATCTTCAAAATCCATCATGGATGCTGGAGCTATCCGGCGGAGGGCTGGACAAAGATTGCGGGCGTGCCGCTGTATTCGGGGTTCATGTATGCGAGTGTCGCAAGCTACTTCTGCCAGGCGTGGCGCCGGCTGGAAATCAAGCTCATTTCCTACCCATCGATCTGGCTTTCCGGTCCGCTGGCGGCGGCGATCTATCTGAACTTCTTCCTCGAACACTATCTGCCGGACGCACGCCGCCTCCTGATTCCGCTCGTCTTTCTTCTCTTCGCCCGAACCAAAGCCCGTTACCGAGTGTGCGGCCAGCTGTACCAAATGCCTCTGCCGTTCGGTCTGATGGGCATCGGCTTCTTTGTGTGGATCGCGGAGAACATCGGCACGCTGCTGGGCGCATGGCGCTACCCCAATCAAGTCCACTCCTGGGGGCTGGTCGATCCCGCGAAGGCGACATCCTGGTTTCTCCTCGTGGTCGTTACGTTTCTGATCGTCGCTCAGCTCAAGCACGTGAAAGAGGGACGTGAACGGCAAGGCCAAATCCGCCGCGCCGAACGTGTACGCCGACTGCGCCGCGAGCTTGCTCCTTAGTCTCTTGCCACGTAATAATATTCATAATATTAGTTGCCGGGGGCGTCCAATGCTGTTATAATTATCCAGTAAGCAAGCACTGGCAGGCGTTCAAAATTTGTGTCCGGCGCTGGGAGGAGATCGTTCGCATGAATAACAGCATTTCGCCATGGCGGCGCGGCAGTCTCATTGCATTGCAGTTGGCCGTTCTGAGTTTACCGTCCGCTGTGTATTCTGCTCCGTTACACCGAGTGATACGAGAATCGGATCAGAAAAAAGGCCCGCCCAACGACGACATCGTCAATGCTTTCCCAATCAGCGGGCACTCTGGGAGTATTTCCGGCTCAACCATCGATGCAACTCCAGATATCGTATTGGATATATTTCTTGAAGGATTCGAATCTAAGCACCAATCTGTCTGGTATCGTTGGACGGCTCCGGTAAGCGGAGGTTATACATTTCATGCCTCGTCGAGCGTTGACTGCATGATTCAGGTGTGTCAGGCCATCATTCCTAATTATGTCAACGACAATGGGGCTGTGAGTGTGAATGGTTCTGGGCTTCGTAGTCCGGTTACCAATGGCATCGACCCAAAAGATAAACATTTTCTTTCCTTTGAACTTCTCCAGCAATATCGAGCCCAGTCTCCGCCACACGAGCTTTCGTCTACTTTCAACGCGGTGAAGGGAACGACGTATTTCGTTATGGTTGAGGATATGAACAAGGGCGAGGGAGGTTTTGGGCTGAGCTGGACACGAGGTCCGGACAACGACAACTTCTCAAACGCCGCCTTGATTAGCGACGAAAAAGGCAGCACCTCGGGAACAAACATTGGAGCCAGTTATGAGGAGCGCGAACCGACGATAGGATCCCATCGTGGCCCTATACAGAAGGAAGGGGGCAATTCGATCCCGTCGCCATCAGTTTGGTATCGATGGATTGCTCCCGATGACGGCGAGTATACGTTCCACGTGAAGGACGATTTTATGTCCACGGTCGGCGTCATGTCTGGCGAATCGGTCGACAAGCTCACTGTGGAAACGATGGCTCCCAAGCCGCTGTTCCCGGAAGATCGCTACGCCACTCTGCACGCTGTGGCCGGAACGGTATACAGCATAATGGTGGTGGATTGGGATTACTATCTGGATGGCATGGGGCCGTTTACTCTCAATTGGATGCCAGCGCCTAAGAACAATGACTTCGCCAAAGCCGCCCTCATCAAAGGCAGCTCGGGCCATCTCGCCGGGACCAATCTCGGCGCCAGTATTGAGAAAGATGAACTGATCGCAGAATTCGACGGAAAACATCCCGATTCGATCGGCAGTTCCGTGTGGTATCAGTGGACGGCGCCCGCCAATGCGAGCTATCGTTTCGGCGCGGACGGTAAAGTCCATCACATCGTTGCGATCACAAGCGGCGAGAGCGTGGACAGTCTGAAGGATGAAACTGAGACTGCTCCACACAAAGCAATGTCGAAGTATTTTGCCACCGTCAATGCGGTCAAGGGCTCGAAATATAACATCCTCGTCGAGGACTATCATGCGGAGCAGGGCGCGTTCGATTTCAATTGGGACCCGCGACCCGTCAATGACGACTTTGGAAACGCGATTTTGCTTGTGGGGAAAGTGATGACGGTCGAGGGAACGAATGTCGGCTCCACGGATGAAACGGACGAACCTGCGCCCGTTCAGAAGCCGGACGGAACGACGGACGCCCAGAAAAAGGATGACGATGCGCCTGCGGAAGTTCCTGCCCGCCGGTCCGTGTGGTATCGCTGGACCGCGTCCTACAGCGACCCGACGAGTTTCACGGTCGTGGGCGACAAGTTCAAGCCTGCCGTGACGGTTTACGCCGGAACTGCTCTCAACGCGCTCACACCGGTTGGCATGGAGGACAGCGGGGCGGGGGAGACAACGGCTCGTGTTTCGTTCACCGCTGCGGCCGGAAGCTCGTACTACATTCTTGTCGACGGCGTGGAGGGTAAGACGGGGCGCTTTTCTCTTAGCGGAGTGTCCAGTGTCAATGCCGTGAAATAATGCGGCTCACACACGGGAAGGTTGAGCAAAACGCTGGCGATGGAACTGTTGTTCGACGCTTAGGAGATGCGAGGCGGCGCGCGAGCTGAATATGCCCGTGGCGCTGGTGACGGCCGCGTCGAAGGCATTTGCCGTGATAAGTATCCAATGCGTAAGTACAGGCAGGCATTCAATATTTCTGTACGGCGTCAGGAGGGGATCGTTCGCATGAAGAACAGCATTTTGCCATGGCGGCGCGGAAGCCTCATTGCACTGCCTCTGGCCATTCTGAGTTTACCATCCATCGCCTATTCTGCTCCGTTGCAACGACGAGTGATACGAGAATCGGATCAGAAAAAAGGTCCGCCCAACGACGACATTGTCAATGCTTTCCCAATCACCGGGCAGTCAGGTAGTATTTCTGGTACAAATATTGACGCCACCCCAGAGTTTGTAGAAAGCGTGAGCGGCGAATTGGATTCACTTCTTCAAGGAGTTCATTCTAGACATCAATCGGTATGGTATCGCTGGACGGCTCCAACTAGCGGAGGTTATACATTTCATGTAGCGTCGAGCGTAGGATGCATGGTTCAAGCATGCGAGGCTGTCATCCCCGATCATACTGGGTATGACGGGGTTGTGAGTGTGAAAGGGTCCGCGCTTCATAGTCCGGTTAGCAATGGCGTCGATCCAAGAGATGTGCATCTCCTCTTATTTAAACTTCTCATGCAATATCGGATCCACAATCCGCCATACGAATTTTCATCGACGTTCAACGCCGTGAAGGGGACAACGTATTTCTTCATAGTCGAGGATATGCGTAGGACTGCAGGAGGTTTTACGCTGAGCTGGAAGCCAGGTCCGGACAACGATAACTTCTCGAACGCCGCCTTAATCGGTGACGAAACAGGCAGTATGTTGGGAACAAACATGGGGGCCAGTCGTGAGGAGCGCGAACCGGAGATAGGGGCCTTTCCTGTTCCTTCCCAGAGAGGGGATTACCGAAGAGGGGATTACCGAACGCATCCATCGCCGTCAGTTTGGTATCGATGGATCGCTCCGGGGGACGGTGATTATACGTTCCACGTGAAGGATGATTTTGTGTCCACAGTAGGCGTAATGTCTGGCGACTTACTTGGCAAAATCACTGTGGAAACGATGGCGCCTAAGCCGCTATTCCCGGACGATCGCTACGCCACTCTGCACGCTGTGGCGGGTACGGTATACAGTGTGGTAGTGGAGGATTGGGATTACTCTCTGGATGGGATGGGGCCGTTTACCCTCAATTGGATGCCGACGCCTAAGAACGACAACTTCGCCAAAGCGATCCCCATAAAAGGCAATTCTGGCCATCTCGCCGGAACCAATCTTGGCGCGAGCGTTGAGAAGGATGAAGCGATCCCGACCTTTGATGGAACGAACCCCGACTCTATCGGCAGTTCCGTGTGGTATCAGTGGACGGCGCCCGCCAATGCGAGCTATCGATTCGGCGCGGACGGCAAAACGCATCACATCGTTACGGTCACAAGCGGCGAGAGTGTGGACAGTCTGAAGGATGAAACGGGGACTGCTTCACACAAAGCTGCGGCGAAGTATTTCGCTACAGTCAACGCGGTGAAGGGCGCGAAATACAATATTCAGGTCGAGGATTATCATGCGGAGCAGGGTGATTTTGATTTCAATTGGGCTCCGCGCCCTGTCAATGACGACTTTGGAAACGCGATCTTGCTTGAGGGGAAAGTGATGACGGTCGAGGGGACGAATGCCGGCTCTACTGATGAAATTGGGGAACCTGCGTCCATTCAGGAGCCGGAGGAAACGACGGACGCCGAAAAGAAGGATAGTGACGCGCCTGCGGAAGTTCCTGCCCGCCGGTCCGTCTGGTATCGCTGGACTGCATCGTACAGTGATCCAACGGTATTCACAGTCGTGGGCGATAAGTTCAAACCAGCCCTGACGGTTTACACCGGAACTGCTCTCAATACGCTCATGCCGGTTGGCGTGGAGGACAGCGCGGCAGGGGAGACGACTGACCGCATGTCGTTTACCGCTGTTGCTGGGGCCTCGTACTATATTCTCGTAGATGGCGTAGACGGAAAGACAGGACGCTTTTCTCTCAGCGGCGTTTCCAGCGTCAATGCCGCGAAATGATAGGGGCTACATACGGCAAGGTTGAATTAGCCTTGCCGTGTTCATATGTGCGCCTCCAGATCAAGTGTGCTATAATCACTTTGTTATGCGCTCAACACTTTACCGAACGCTTCTCGTCGATTTCGACGGCACGTTAACCCCCTCACTGACCCTCTGGCTCGAAGCATTCCAATATGCGCTGGCCCAGCTTGGCCGCACCGTTCCCGACGCCACGATCATCCAGCGTTTTTACTATCGGCCGTACGATGAGACGGCGGCGGAGTTTGATTTAGGATCTGGCGCGGAGTTCGAGCGGCATGTGAAGGATGGCTTGACCAAGACGCTGGCGACGGCGGAGCTGTTTCCCGGCGCTCTGGAGATGCTGAACGCCGCGCGCGAGCTGAATATGGCCGTGGCGCTGGTGACGTCCTCACCGCGCCCGCAGGTAATGTCGGGGCTGCGCAATATGGGGATTGAGGACGCCTTCGACGTGATCGTCACCGGCGACGAAGTCCGGCATTTCAAGCCGCATCCCGAACCAGTCTTTAAGGCGCTGCATTTGCTGGACCGAGCGCCGGACGAGTGCCTGTTCGTTGGCGATTACACGACCGATGTTCTCGCGGGGCACGCCGCCGGAGTGCACACGGCGCTGCATCTGCCCGACGAGCACGAGCCGTTTTACGACTTTGAGATGCTGCGCGCCACGCGCCCGACTTTCATCTTCACCCGATACGACGAATTGATCGACTATATGCGCCGCGTCAATGCGCGGGAATCGTCTCTGATTGGAGCTTAAACCGATGAAACTGCGCACCGCCTCTTCCGCCGCCTGCCTTGCCGTCACGCTGCTTGCCATGGGAGGCGGCGCTTCGCGGGCGGCGACCACGCTGGATCATCCGTCGATCAAGGCTTCCGTCGATCTGAGCGAAGTCACCTTCCTTTATCATCTCGCCACCGCGCCCGGCAGCGACGGCGGGAATGTCACGATCCAGGTTTTTCTCCAGAACCTCGACACCGGGGAATACGAGAAGGTCCAGCCCCTGGACCCAGCCGGGGCGCCGCTCAAACTGGCGCTCGTTCCGGATGGCTCCGACAACACCGGCTCCTTCACCGTGACCATGCCGGTCGGGCGCTATGGCGCCGGCCGCGCCGTGTTGTTCGCAGCAGGCAGCAACTTTACCAAAACCCTTGTCTCCTTCAAAGTGCCGCCGCTGAATATCACCGTAAAAACAAATGCCAAGCGAGTTACGGCGCCGGTGATCGAGCTGGACCTGCATGCGGTTCAGGCGCCCGGGCCGGATGGGAAACTTCACGTGCCGTATACCGTGAAATATCCTACCGGGTACTCCGCCGTCAAGAACGGCTTCTGGGTGATGGCGAAGGGAAAGGGCTCCTTCAAACAGGAGTTCGCCAAAACGAGCGCGGCGCGGCATCACACCGACGCGTCCGACGATTACCAGCAGATCGACGGCGAACTGATTGCCGATATGCCGGCGGAGCCCGGCGTGTACACTGCCAATGTGGGGTTATTCGATGGAAACTGGAAGCTGATCCAATGGATCTACCCAGGCGTCGATTTTGACAAGGGCGACTGGATCGTCCGCGCCGACCCCGCGCGTTACCCGAGTATCGAGCAGGCGATGGCGCCGGGCAAGGCGCCGTTCTTTTTAGGCGGTAACTTCGGGAACGCCATCGCCAGCATCGGGTCGGCGGCGAACGATAGTCCCGTTTATTACAAGCTGCTGCGCGCCACCGCCGGACTGACGATATTGCGCGAGAACTTCGATCCGCAGCGCTACGAAGCCGAAGTGCTTTACCGCAAGAAGGTCGCGCAGATCGTGGAGAATATGCTGAGCGCGGGCGTCGTTCCCTGTCTGGCGCCGCAGGACATGCCCCCCGGCGCTTCGCTGGATGTGCGCGCCGCGAAGCTGGAATCGGTGGTGAAGCGTCTTGCTGCGGACTTCGCCGGCAAGCCCGTGATCATTGACGTACTGAATGAGCCGCACCAATACGCCAGCTGGGCGCTGTGGAAGCCCGTCGCCGTGCGTCTTGCGCGCGCCGTCAAATCCGTAAACCCCAAGGCATTCGTCGTGGTGGAATCGGAAGGGTTTGCGGAGGATATGTCGGGCGCGTCGGAGTCGCCGATTGGCGAAGGGCTCGTCGATCTGTACGGCTGGCACTCCTACCACTCGTCCGTCGCGGACCTGCCAAAGAAAGCGGGCCACGGCATTCCCGTTTGGCTGGAAGAGTATCACAGCACGTCGGCCGCTTTTCATGCCGCCCTGACGGACATCCCCAACTTAAAAGGCGTCGCCGCCTGGGCCTGGACGACGCCAGGGCAAGATGGCCTGCCGCTGGTGAAGTCCGTCGACGGCGCGCAGTTGACTCTCTCTCCCGACGGTGAAAAGATCACCGCCTACTATCGCCAGTGGCGCGATGGTCAGACATTGAGCGCCGGCGGGGGCGATGTCGCTGAAACCCCGCCCTCTGCGCCCACGCCGCGCCCCGCCGCTGGGGACGGAGGAACGCCGTCCCCCAAGACAGGGCTGACGGTGGAGCAAGTCCGCGAGATCGCGCGTCAGGTGTATTTGGAGATGTCGAAGAAATCGAAGACAGGGAAGAAGTAACCACTTGCGCTTCACCCGGCGAGCAAAGATCGTGATGGGCGGCGCGTTTTTGATCCTGGCGCCGGCCGCCGTCTTCGGCATTGAAGTCTGGATGGCGCTGTCCGGTCCGCGTCTCCATTACGTCGATCCGAAGTACGCGTCGCTGCATTTCGGAGCGTCCGGCCCTGCGCTGACTTATCTTGTGCTGGGTGACAGCACCGCCGCCGGCCAGGGCGGCGATTACCGAATTGGGATCGCCCAGTCCACCGCGCGCCATCTCGCCGAGACGCATCGCGTCACGATGATCAACCACGCCGTTTCCGGCGCGACCGCCGAGGACGTCGTCCGCGATCAGCTTCCCCAGATCCAGGGTTTGAAGCCCGACCTCGTCTTGATCTCCCTCGGCGCCAACGACGTCACTCATTTCACCAAGAACGGTGAACTGCGCGTTAGTCTCGAAACCATCATCACGCAGATCCAGGCCGACCGACCAGATGCGCGCATTGTCCTGACGGCGTCGCCGCAGATGGGCAGCGTCCCACGCTTCGCCCAGCCCTTGCGCTGGTTTGCCGGAACGCAGACCGCCCGCATCAACGCCGTTTTCGCCGACGTTATCCGCGAGCATGGATTGACTCTCGCTCCGCTCGCCGACCGTACCGGCCCCATCTTCGCCCGCGACCCGTCCC
The DNA here is from genome assembly GCF_039929585.1 of Capsulimonas sp. NCBI lineage: Bacteria > Bacillati > Armatimonadota > Armatimonadia > Capsulimonadales > Capsulimonadaceae > Capsulimonas > Capsulimonas sp. Next base: position 9,450 of record NZ_JBDSQY010000358.1, on the reverse strand, counting down.
TCTTCGCCGCCGATAAGTTTCACCCCAACGACCGAGGCTACGCCGTCTGGATTCCCGTGCTGAATGAGGCGCTGGATGAGGCAATCAAGTCTCGCTCATAACCTTACGCCACTCCCTGCGTGACCCACCCCGGCCCTTCGGGCCACCCCTCCCTTGAAGCAGGGAAGGGTTGGAAAGAGATTCTCAGGCGAATGCCGCCTGCGAAATCAACTCCATATTACCCTTCCCTGCTTCAAGGGAGGGGTGGCCCGAAGGGCCGGGGTGGGTCACGCAGGGAGTGGCGCTAAAGCGCCGGGGGAATAGGCCGCGAATCTCCTCCGATTACTCCCGCGAATTCCTTTTCCTCACCTTCCAAACCAGGCGTCACAGAGCTGTGTGGGATATCTCCATGCGACACCCGCCCGTCGTCCAGCGGATCGCGCTTGGCGGTTTCCAGTCTCTGGAGCAGATCCCGAATGTCCTTCACGCCGCCGATGGTGAACCAGATCGAAACGGGAACGCACTGCACCATGAGCAGGATGATATAGGTTCGCCAGAACGGCGCCCAGAACGCGTCCGAGATCGCATGGAAGGCGAAGTGGGCGACGCACACACTGATGAACACGGCCCACCAGCCGAAGGTCCATACGGCGAAGAGGATCGCGAGAAACCGATCGCCCTTGGAGAACTCCGAGCCCATTCCCAGCAATTCCTGCCAGCGGCTTTTGGCGACGGATTTCGTCTCGTGCTCGTGCGGATCGACCGAGTAGGCGCCCCGGTGCAGCATCTTTTCCAAATTGAACGGCCGCCGCGCGCCGCCCGTGATCAGGGAAATCCCTACATAGAGCGCGATGGCGATGCCGCTCGAAATCAGCGAAAGCCATTGGCCGTTGATCGGGAATTTCGTGGCGTGGTGCGCTTCCCAGAGATGGGGCATGACCAGCCCCCCAATGCCGAGCACCGCGCCGGCGATCATGGCCGCATATGCGCCCGCCGTGGTTCCAAAGCGGCTGTAGAGACCACCGATCATGACCGCGCCGGCGCCGCCGAGCCAGATCGTGCCGGTGATGGCCTGGAAAAAGAGAATTTTGTCGGTTTCGACATAGAACAGACTGAAGAAGAACGCGAAGATCGCGACGAAGAAGATCGAGTAGCGCAGCCAGCGGACATGCTGCTCCGGCTCCAGCGCTTTGCCGCCGCGCCAGGGGATCAGAACATCCTGGACGAAGATGGCGCCCCAGGAGTGCATATATGTATCATGGCAGGTGATGGAAAGGAAGATGACCACCATCGCCAGCAGGCCCTTGATCCCGATCGGCAGAATGTGTGCGAGGGCGATCGGGACGGACATTTCATTCTGAAGCGTTGTGCTGCCGATCCGGTGAATGTCGGCGTTGATGCTCGTCGCCATCGATGAATACTGCGGCAAATGCATGACCGTGAAGGCGGCCAGCGGCAGTACGATGCCGATCAAGTAAAGCGGCGCTCGGCGCCATCCCGAGATCAAGTTGCCCATGCGCTGTTCGTGCGGAGTGCGGGCCGAGGTCATGAATCCCTGCGCGCCGAGCCAAGTCTGAAAGCCATAAGTCGAGAGGAAGATACCGATCAGGTAGAACCAGGCGTTGAAGTCCTGAACGCCCGCCGTGTGAAACGGGTTCAGCATCGAGGCGTCCGCCGGAGCGGTGTTCATTGCAGTAACCGCGTGGCCCCACGGGATCAGTACGATCACCGCGACGGCGATCGCGATATAGGCGAACAGCGCCACCATCCCTTGCACGCATTCCGTCACCATCACCGAGATCTGTCCGCCGCCGCTGACGAAGAACAGCGCCAGTCCCAGATCCGCGACCATCAGCGCCGGATAAGTCGCGATATGTACGCCCGCCACGGTGAAGACATCGGGCAGTCCGCAGAAGTAGATCAAAAAGCGCGCGGCGATGGCGGGGAAGATGCCGAAATTGATGATGCCCGAGAGCCAGCAGAGCAGCCCGGCGAAGATCCGGAATTTGCGGCTGTAGCGCATTTCGAAGAACTGCGCCACCGTCAGCGCCCGCGTTTCCCGCAAACGATAAAATACCCAGCCCGTCATAGAGAAGATCACGCCGAGCGGCATGGACATCATTCCCCACCAGAGGGTAGGGAATCCCGCCGCCGTGAAGGCCTGAAACCCCGCGACCAGGGTGATAACCCCAAAGCCGCCCATCTCGCCGCTGATCGTCAGCAGATACCGTCCGGCGGCTCGGTTGGCTGAGAGGAAGTCCGCGACGCCTCGCATGAGCGATCGTGTCTTCCAGCTGACGATGCGGATCAGGATGATGGAGGTGAAGACGATTGTCCAGTCGATCCAAGAAAGGTTCATAGCATTGTCTCTTTTGTTGGTAGGAGGGTGATCTGTCTCACAGTATCATCTGCCCTGCCGCCTCATCCACGCACACGATCGCATTTCCATGCAGCCGCACGAACGATGCGGGTAACTGGTCGCTGATCTCGTCCGTGAGGACGCGATGGACGATGTCGGATTTGGCGGCGCCGCTGGCCATCATGACGATCTGGCGGGCTTCCATGATCGTGCCGACGCCCATGGTGATCGCCTGAGTGGGGACATTTTCGATGCCGCCGAAGCCGAACGCGGCGTCCTGGCGCGTGACCGGCGCCAGCGTGACCAGACGGGTGCGTGAGTGGAGCGAACTGCCCGGTTCGTTGAAGCCCATGTGGCCGGTGCGGCCGACGCCGAGTAATTGCAGGTCGACGCCTCCGGCGTCATGGATGGCTTGTTCATAATCGCGGCAGGTCATGGTGATCTGCGCGATGCTTGTCGGCCGTCCGTCGGGGACGCTCCAGTGCTGGCAATTGACATAGTCGAACAGATTCATCGCCATGAACTGCCGGTACGAATGGAGCGATCGTGGCGACATGGGGTAGTACTCGTCCAGGTTGAAGCACGTCACGCGGGAGAAATCCAGCCCTTCCTCACGGTGGCGGCGCGCCAGCGCCGCGTAGACGCCGAGCGGTGTGGCGCCGGTCGCAAGACCGAGCACGGCGTTCGGCTTCTTCTGGATCAGGGCGGCGATGAGGTCCGCGACGTGATTGCAAAGCGCGGCGTAATCGGGCGCGGCGAAGACGCCCACTTCGGCGAGACAGGTATTAGACACAGGCGTCACTTTCTTCGGAGGGAACCGGACGATAATTGACATCAAGCGCGTCCAGGCGATGGCGATGGACGGCGAGGCGCTCGCTGAAATCGGCGAAATCCTTGTGTTCGGGCTGTGTCCAGGTCAATTCGGCCAGGGCGGCGAGGCGCGGGAACGCCATATATTCGACCTGGCGAGAAGTCGGCATGTACTCGGTCCAGAGCTGCGCCTGGGCGCCAAGGATGTGATGCGCGAACTCCGGCGCCAGGGCTTCGGGGATCGGCTCGTACTGATAGACCGTCGCCAGTGTCAGCGTGTTGGAAAACGCCAGCGGTTCGCCGGAGCGGTCTTCCGTTTGATAGTAATCCAGATAGGTGTGTTTATGATCGGCCATAACGACGCGGTGGCCCTTTTCGGCTGCGGCGACCCCGCCGGCCTCGCCGCGCCAGGACATCACGGCGGCGTTGGGCGCCAGTCCACCTTCCAGGATCTCATCCCAGCCGATCAAACGGCGGCCATGGGCGGTAAGGAAGGTATCCATGCGTCCGATGAAATACGATTGCAGCGCGTGTTCGTCGGTGAGACCCAGCTCCCGGATTCTTGCCTGAATAGAGGGGCTTTCGCGCCACTGAGTTTTGACGGCTTCGTCGCCGCCGACATGGATGTCGCGCGACGGGAAGATGTCCATCACTTCGGTCAGGACGTCCTGTAAAAAGGCGAAGGTCTCCTCGGAAGCATTGAACAAGGTGGGGTGGATGCCCCAGACCTGGCTGACCTCGGGAGCGATGCAGCACGCGCCGTCTTCAAAGTCGGCGCAGCCCAGCTCGGGATACGCCGCGACGGCGGCCTGAGCGTGGCCAGGCATTTCGATCTCCGGCACGATCTGCACGTGACGAACGCGGGCGTATTCGACGACTTCACGCATCTCGTTCTGAGTGTAGAAGCCGCGATGCGCCCGGCCGTCGAATTCCTGCTGAGCGGGATCGAAGTCCCGATCCGAAGGGTCCTGAATGGCTCGGCCTACGAGCGTTTCGGCGCGATGGGCTCCGACCTCCGTGAGCCTGGGATATTTCTTGATCTCGATACGCCAGCCCTGATCGTCGTTCAGGTGCAGGTGCAGCACGTTCAGCTTGTGCAGCGCCAGCAAGTCGATAAACTTTTTGAGGAATGGGGCCGGCATGAAGTGACGCGCGACATCCAGCATCACGCCGCGCCACTGGAAACGCGGAGAATCTTCGATTTCGACGCATGGGATGGTCCAATGGAGATCGGCATGAGGCGTTTGGCCGAATACGGCGGGCGGCATCAGCTGAAGCAGCGTTTGGCCGCCGTGGAACAGCCCTGCCGTCGTGGCGGCGGCGATCTCGATCCGAAGCGGCGTGACCCACAGACGGTATCCTTCCAGACCAAGCGATGCGCAGTTCGGATCGAGCCGCATTTCCAGGGTGGGGCCAGAAGCGTCGCCCATTTGGCGGACCAGCAGCGGGAATCCCGTCGCCTGCGAAAGATGTTTGGCGAGGAACGACGCTTCGGCGCGCGCATCTCCACACGCCAGCACGGTCACCGATGCGTCCAGTCGAAAGACCCCCCTGCGGGGAATTGCGCTGCTTGGTTTTGGGATGATTCCCGCCGCCGAAAAAGACGTGGGGGCGGGATCGCGCTCGTAAAGGGCGTGTTCAGTGTATGTCATTGGGTATTTCTTTTGCGCCGGGAAACGGTTATCTCCCCGCGCAATGCGCGGGGAGGAGAATATTAAGGCTTCGATCCGGAAGCGACCTTTGTGTCCGGTTTGAGCCAGGCGCGCTTGACAGTCTGGAGGAGGACGTCTTTTTTACCGTCGGGCTGATTGCCCCGATATCCGCTGCCTAGCTCCCAGATGATGACGCCGCCGAGTTTTTGTTTCTTGGCGAACTCCATTTTCTGAGTCAGCAGCAGTTCATTGTCGAAGGAGATGAATTTGCGGTCCGCCGGCGTCGCCCCTTCGACGCTCAAGTAGGGCGCATGTGCGTCGGCGTCCCAGTGGCGGCGCTCCGGGCGATCGTACTTGTCCATAAGCGTGAAGTATTCGATCGGCTCCATCTTCACGTTCTGGATGCTCTGGTCGGGGCCGTCAGCGCCGGACCAGGCGTAGCCATAGAACGCCAGTCCCATGCCGAGCTTCGTGCTCGGAACGCCCGCCTTCAGATACTTCTGAACATTTTCCTGGACTGAAGGGAAGGGGCGGGCGGCGTTCAGACGCCGCTCGCCGCCGTCGTAGAGCGAGGAGTTATGCCAAGTCTTCCAGCCCTCCCACGTTCCCGACTGATCGTACGTCATGATGTTGACCTGGTCGAACTCAGGTGAAAGGCGTGCGAACAACTCGGGCTGTGAGGAGATCGCGCATGTCAGCAGCAGCTTCGGATCGGCGGCAGTCATCTGGGCGTGCAGCTCGTGGATGAAATTCTCGTAGTTGGGGATGTCGGTGTCTTCGACCGGCTCCATGTCGATATCCAGACCATCGTAACCGCGTGTCGTCACAATCTCCATCAATGTGCTGATGAATTTCGGCCTAACGGCGTCGGCGATCGCTGCGCGGAACGGCGTCTCCGTGTCCCCGCCGCCGACGCACAGAAGCACCTTGCTTCCCTTGGCGTGCGCCGCCGTAATGACGGCCGTCGATTGCTCGGCGGTAATGGACTTGACCGGATCGATCGTTCCGTCCACGGCGGGGATCACATGGAAGTGGATCAGGTGCGAAATGGCTGTGTAATCGATCTTGTCCGGCGTCAGCACGCCCGCCTCCTGAACCCAGTTCGCATAGTACGCGCTCACCCAGAGCGGGCGCGTCGCCAGCACCGGTTTGGCGCTTGGTTTCGGAGCCGGCTTCGCCGCCGACAGAGAAATCAAGGACGCCGCGCCTGCTCCCGCGAGCAGGAGACTAAAAATTGTTGTTCGTACAGTTCTCAATGGCTTATTCCTTGCCTGGAGACGTCCCATGGGGAGGTATCTCCAGGCAGTTGTTGTTTGTTAAGGATGCGTTCCAGGCGCATGCGCCGCTTGCTGCTGCGCCATGGTCTGTTCGATCTGCGCTCGCCTGGCCGGCGGAATGCGCTGGTCAGTCGCCACGGATTGCTGCGGCGTTGTCTTGGGCGCGGTCACAGCGGCTTCCCTACTGCCGCAGCCCGCCGCGCTTAGAAGAACCGTACCTGCGCCGATAATTGCGAGCGTGGTCCGGCATTGTCGTAAGAAGCGATTTTGTAGTTTCATATGCTTAGTAGGGGCCAACGTATCCTGGGAGCGAGTCGTAGGCGCCAGGAATATAAATGTTCTTCGCCCAGCTAATTTGACCTTTACCCATTGCTTTGACGTGACCATCACAGAACAATACGTTGCAGTGACCGTGGTGGCGGTAGCGAGGCATAGCGCCGTAGGGCCACCCGGGCTGAGAGGGCTTCGGGACATCGACGTCAAACGCTAAGTCCATATGAAGTTCCGGCAGGCTGCCATCTACGACGCCGCCGAGGTAACCAGCCCAGTTCCATTGTCCGGGTTCGAAGAATGGGTTGCCGTTGTAAGGCTGTCCCGCAGCTGCCAGGTCAACTTGAGCGACGCCTTTTTCTACGACCGCAATCCGCTCGGAAGGGGTATCGATCTGCGCCATGGTCGCACTGGGCGAACCGGCAGGATGGCAGATCGATTCATTAATTCCATACTCGTCGACTTGCTGAACAGGAAAGGAGGGACAGTCCCAAACTCCACCCTGTCCATTATGGACAGCGCCCGTACCGGTTGACGTGCCGTTCTTGACGTATGGATAAACCGCATTCTGCCAGTCAAATTTGTCGTTCAATCCGTCATACTGACCGATGGGGAACGTCTCATCGTTGTCCTGGTTATACTGAAGGATCGCCAGGCCCATCTGCTTCTCGTTGGAGATACACATGGTCTGCCGCGCCTTTTCCCGGGCCTGGGCGAAGACGGGGAATAGGATCGCCGCAAGAATCGCGATAATTGCGATAACGACGAGTAGTTCGATGAGAGTAAAGCCTTTGGTTTGGAACGTTCGCATAATGAAACCTCTTTCTAGTAATCGGAAACGACAGTATGGATGCCTGTAAGCATCAAGAGCATGAGGACCACGAACTAATCACTTCACGGTGAAGACTGTGACAGCGCTGTCATCCAACTGGAAATTTATCTATTCACGATCACGAAAAGTAAGGGAAGCGGCTGCGCTTCTTTTAAACGGCGGCGAGAACGGACACGGGACGAGTGGTCGATTCGCGGACCATCATTTCGGCGTTCAGCAGGACATCGTCGACGACTTCGTCGTTAGCGAGGCGGATCAGCATTTCCGCAGCCATGGCGCCGAGCTCCATGCGCGGCTGCCGCATTGTGGTGAGGCGGGGTATCACATAGTCGGCAACGGAGAAGTTTCCGTATCCGACTACGGACAGATCGTGCGGGACGGAGAGGCCGCGGTCGCGCACCGCACGGATGGCGCCGATCGCGGAGAGGTCGCTGGCGCAGACAATGGCGGTCGGCGGGTTGGGCGATGACAGCAGTCGCTGCGCGGCGTCGTAACCCGAAGATTCGCTAAAGTCGTCACCCATTTCCGGGGCTGACCGGAGATTGTGACGGCGGGCGGCGGCGCGGAAGCCGCGAAGACGATCCTTGGCGTCGATATTCGCATGGACGCCTCGCAGGAATCCAATGCGCTCATGGCCCTTCGCCACCAGATGATCCACGGCTTCCTCAACGGCATGGATGTCGTCGACACGGATGCACGGAATTGACCGCCGACCGGTGTAGTGGTTCACGGCGAGGACACGGTATCCCCGGTCACGCAGCCGCTCCACCAGTTCCAGGTGCGGCTCCTCCAAAATGATGCAGGCGATGGCGGCTCCCGTCTCCAGCACTCCCGGATTTTCCACAACGTCGTAATCGAAGCGGGAGGTGCGATGGCCTCCAGCCTGCATCACCTGCTGAAAACCATCCAGAAGTTCGCCAAAGTAATATTGGTCTTTCCATTTCCAGTCGGGCGGAACGAGCAGCGCCATCGGAAAGCGCGTTGTGGGCGCTTCGGGTGCATGCTCCTGCTCCACGATGAACGTGCCCTTGCCCTGCACGCGGACCAGAAGGCCTTCCTCCACGAGAGAAGTGACTGCTTGGCGGATCGTCATGTTGGCGACACTGAAGCGCTTCGCTAGAACTTGAGCGGCGGGAAGGCAATTATCTTCCGCCCACTTTCCCTCCAAGATTTCGCGTCGCAGGACTTGCTCTACTTCGCGATATTTCTTTGTCTGCGTTTCTATCGGGTTCAAGAATTAGCTCCATCGCTTTGTTTAGAAGACTTGTGTATATACTACATCACATTCTTCTAAAAGTCAACTCTTCTAGAAAAATATTTTCTAGAAGAGTTGAAGAATTCTTCCTACCGATGGGTGATCGAGATTTGGGACAGCTGCGGGTCCCAGTTGTTGCCTGTGGCGACCATCTGAACCTTCAGACGGTTCACTCCCACGGGCAGCAGGCTGGTGTTGATGACCGTGTTATAGCCCCAGGGCGAGGTCGTGATAGTTTTTGCGCCGGGAGTGGTCGCGACCTGGGTGTAAGTCGCCCCGCTGTCCAGCGAATACCAGAATGTCACATTATTGATCGACGAGTTCCACGTATAGACTTTCGCCGAGAAAGAGCTGATATTGGCGTAGGAATACACAAGGTACTCCGTGGTGTCGGTGGTGCGATTGGCTCGGGCCGTGTCGCCATTATAGTAGGTCGGATTCGTGGCGTCGATCGCCCAGTTGGCGCTCTTGGAGCTAACGAGTGTAAAGTTGGTCAGCGGGTCCGTCGTGGTCGTGGTGACGCCGTTGCCGTAGGCCGTGTAAATGGCGTCCAGAAGCGCCTGCTTCGCCGTTCCCGTCTGGCTGGCGCGGTACTGCTGGCCGATGCTCCAGCACATCAGGCCGCCGAGGCCCGAGTTAATGACATAGTTCATCTTCTCGCCAACAAGTTTGGTGTCGTCATAGGAGATGAACTGTACAGGCGATGTCGCGGTCAGGCCGAGATAGGAGCCGTGCGCGGCGGTGTCCCAGTGGTAGTTCCCGGCCGTATAGTAGCTGTCCATGATCTGTGCGTAGGTCAGATTCACGCTTGTGCTGCTCGCGTTGAGAGCCTGCATCGGCCCGGTGACATAGGTCCACTGCGTTCCGTAGAATGCGGCGCCGATCGCGAGCTTTGTCTTGGGAATACCCGCGTTGATATCGGAACGTGTCAATAGTTTGAGACAACTTGGTCCATTATTTTTCGCGCCGATCGTCGCCTAACTCTTCGTCCTCCTTTTGGGCAGGCGGGTTGATCC